>JBAZBG010000015.1:0-13990 GCA_041671585.1 Arenimonas sp.
TATGGTCGCCATCGAACAGAAATTTGAAAAGCCGCGCCTGAGTGCCGATGACTGGGCAATCGCCGCGCTGGACGTCATCGCCGAGCAGGGCCTGGCGGCCGTGGCGGTGGAGCCGCTTGCCCGGCGGCTGGGCGTGACCAAAGGCAGCTTCTACTGGCATTTCCCCTCGCGCGAAGCCTTGCTGGTTGCCGCGCTGGAGCGCTGGGAAAGAACCGAGCAGGAAACGGTGTTCGGCAAGATGGAGGCGGTGTCCGATCCGCGCGTCCGCCTGCGCGAGCTATTCCAGCTGGTCGCGCATGAACCGAAGACACACATCATCTATTCCGAGCTGCTGAAGGCGCTCGACCATCCGGTCGTCAAACCGGTGCTCGGTCGCGTCTCATCGCGGCGCCTGGAATATCTCACCGCCAGTTTTCGCCAGGCCGGCCTGCCCAGGCAGGACGCGCAGAACCGCGCCCGGCTTGCCTATGCGGCCTATGTAGGATTCCTACAGCTGTCCCTGCAGCTGGATCAACCGCGCTTGCACCACGACGAGTTCGAAGCCTACGTCAGTCACGTCGCGACGACGCTGATTCCGGAGTGAGCGGTTAGAATCGTGGCATCGGCGCGGTGGTTCGGCGCCATCAACTTTCCCCTTTATGGCCCCTCCAGGAGCCCCTCGTCATGTCCAGCAAGCTTGCCGCCCTCAGCCAATGGGTCGACTCCGTCGCCGCCCTGACCCAGCCTTCCCGTATCCATTGGTGCGACGGTTCCGAGCAGGAAAACAGCCAGCTCACCGAGCTGATGCTGGCCACCGGCGACCTGGTCAAGCTCAATGAACAAACGCACCCGGACTGCTACCTGCATCGTTCCAATCCGCAGGATGTCGCCCGCGTCGAACACCTGACCTTCGTTTGCACGACCGAGCAGGATGACGCCGGCCCGAACAACCCGTGGATGTCGCCGGCCGACGGCCACGCGCGGATGGACGCGCTTTACGAAGGCTGCATGCGCGGTCGCACCATGTACGTGGTGCCTTACTGCATGGGGCCGATCGATTCGCCCCTGGCGCGCTGCGGCATCGAGATCACCGACAGTCCGTACGTGGTCGCCAACATGCGCATCATGACCCGCATGGGCGCCGCCGCGCAGGCGCGCATCGAGCGCGAGGGGCACTTCGTCAAGGGCCTGCATTCGATCGGCGACCTCGATCCCGAGCGTCGTTTCATCATGCATTTCCCGGAAGAACTGAGCATCAAGAGCTTCGGTTCCGGCTATGGCGGCAACGCGCTGCTCGGCAAGAAGTGCCATGCCCTGCGCATCGCCTCCTGGCAGGCGCGCACCGAAGGCTGGTTGGCCGAGCACATGCTGATCGTCGGCATCGAGAATCCGCAGGGCGAAACGCACTACGTTGCCGCGGCCTTCCCGAGCGCCTGCGGCAAGACCAACCTGGCCATGCTGATTCCGCCGGAAGGCTATCGCCAGGACGGCTGGAAGGTGTGGACGATCGGCGACGACATCTGCTGGATGCATCCGGGTCCCGATGGCCGCTTGTACGCGATCAATCCCGAGGCCGGTTTCTTCGGCGTCGCGCCGGGAACCAGCGCCAAGACCAATCCCAACGCGCTGGCCATGCTCGACAAGGATGCGATCTTCACCAACGTCGCTGTTACCGCCGACCAGCAACCCTGGTGGGAAGGCTTGTCCGACGCCGTGCCGGTTGCCGATTGGCAGGGCCGTCCGTACGAGAAAGGCAACGGTCCCGCGGCGCATCCGAATTCGCGCTTCACCGTATCCGCCCGGCAATGCCCCAGCTACACGCCGCGGTCCGAAGATCCGGAGGGCGTGCCCTTGTCGGCGATCGTGTTTGGCGGCCGTCGCGAATCGCTGGTGCCGCTGGTATTCGAAGCGCGCGACTGGACCCACGGTGTCCTGATGGGCGCCAGCATGGCGTCGGAAACCACGGCTGCGGCCACGGGCGCTGTTGGCGTCGTGCGCCGCGACTCGATGGCGATGAAGCCCTTCGCCGGCTACAACTTCGCCGACTACTTCGAGCACTGGCTCTCGTTCGACAAGGCCGGCGCCAAACTGCCGAAGATTTTCCACGTCAACTGGTTCCGCAAGAGCGACGAAGGCAAGTTCATGTGGCCGGGCTTCGGCGACAACCTGCGCGTGCTCGAGTGGATGCTCAAGCGCGTGGAAGGCACGGCAGGCGCCGTGGAAACCCCGATTGGCTACTTGCCCGAGGCTGGTGACCTCAACACCGAGGGCCTCGACATGCCCCCGGCCACGCTCGACAAGTTGCTGCACGTGGACCGCGCCGGCTGGCAAGCGGAGATGGAAGCGATCGGCGAATATCTGGCCGGTTATGGCGAGCGCACGCCGGCCGCCCTCAAGGCCGAGCAGAGCAGGATCGCCCAGCAACTGGCTTGAAGGCCTTCTTCTGCCACCATTTCGTGTTGCCGCTGCCGGACGGCCACAGCTTTCCGATGCACAAGTACCGGCGCCTGCACGAGCAGGTGAGCCGGCACGCCGGCGCCTGGGGCATCGACTTGATCGAACCGGCGGCGGCGTCGGACAGCGACCTGCTTCGGGTGCATTGCCCGGATTACGTCCGCCGCATGAGCGAGGGCCGGGCGACCGACAACGAGATGCGCCGGATCGGTTTTCCGTGGTCGGCGTCGATGGTGGAGCGCTCGCGGCGTTCCTGCGGCGGCACCATGCTGGCCCTGCGTTGCGCGCTGGAGGGCGAGGGCATTGCCGTCAACCTGGCCGGTGGCACGCATCACGCGGCCTACGATCGCGGCGGCGGCTACTGCGTGTTCAACGATGCGGTGGTCGCGGCACGGTACGTGCAACACCTCGGGCTGGCCCGGCGCTTGTTGATCGTGGATCTGGACGTCCACCAAGGCAACGGCACCGCGGAGTTGTGCGCCGGCGATGATTCCATTTTCACTTTTTCCGTGCACGCCGCGAAAAACTATCCGGCGATAAAGCCCGCTTCCGACCTGGACGTAGCGCTGGCCAACGGCACCGGCGACGCCGCGTATCTGGATGCCTTGGCCGAGCACCTGCCGCTGGCCATCGCGCGCGCGCGCGCCGACGCCGTCATCTACCTGGCTGGCGCCGATCCCTTCGCCGGCGATCGCCTGGGCTATCTGGCGCTGAGCAAGCCCGGTCTGGCCGAACGCGATCGCCAGGTAATCGCGGCGTGCAGTGACCGCGGCCTGCCTCTGGCAATCAGCATGGCCGGAGGGTATGCCGCCGACATCGATGACATCGTCGCCATCCACACCGAGACCGTGCGCCAAGCGGCGCTGGCCTGTGCCGCGCACCCAAGCCGCTCAACTTCAAATTAACCCAGCTATCGCGGCTAAAGCCGCTCCCACAGGTTAGACGATATGTGGGAGCGGCTTCAGCCGCGATTCGGCATCGTGAAGGAGTCGATCAATCGACAACAATCCCCGCATCGCCCAACGCCAGCCGCAGCGGACCCAGATGCTGGTCGTAATGGCGCCAGCGTCCGGACGCGTTGCCGTGCAGCGGCTGACGGACCTGCCAATAGCTGCCAGTCTTCACCGTGTTGCGCAACTTGTGGAATTCGAGCGCGCGCTCGTCCCAATCGAGGCCGAGGAACGCAAACAGGCGCTGCAACGCCGGCACTGGATCGCTGACGAAGTCGTCGTAGTCGAAATCGTAAATGCTGTCCGGGTACAGCGACTTCCAATGCGCCATCAGACGACGGTACTGCCCGTAGTAGTGGCCGATGTCGCCAAGATCGCTGGAGTAACCGGCGACGCGGTGGTGCAGGTGCTGCATGTAAATCGAAAAGCCATTGCCCATCGGATGCCGGGTGGTGTGCACGATTCTCGCATCGGGGAACAGCCGCTTGATCAGGCCGATCAGCAGGAAATTGTCGGGCCGCTTGTCGGTGATGTAGGCGCCCGCATTCGCGTCGGGAAACAACTGCGCCAGGTGCGAGCGGTATTCGTCGGCGAAGGCCGCCTCGCGCTTTGGATCCAGATGGATCATCGATTGCGGGAACGGCGCCAGTCGGCTGGCGGCCAGGCGCATCAGGAAGTCGAGTTCACCACCCGGCGTGACCTGCGGGTGGGCGGCCAGCACCTGCTCGATGAGGGTCGACCCGGAGCGAAACATACCGCAGATAAACAAGGGAGCGGCGCCCGTTGCTGCGCCTATTCCGCCTTGAGCGGCGGTCGGAAACGCGGCGATCATCGCGTCTATCAGCCTCGTCGAATGCGCCCGATCGTAGGTCTTGCCGGATTCGCGCAACAGGCAACGGTTGGCCCTGGCGTAGGCATCGAACGCCTTGTCGAACTCGTCCAGCCTGTCGTATGCCCGGCCAAGCGCGAATAACACGTTGGCGCGAACAATCGGGGTCTGTGCGAGGGTTGTCGCCGCGTCGTGCAAATGTTGGAAGAGCGGGTCATCGACGCTGCCGGGCGGCTGCAGGATCGATGTGCGTGCCAATGCTTCGCAGCGCAAATCACGATAGGCATCGGCGCTGCCGCCGCTTTCGGGCATGATCTGCGCGTAGCAGGCAAGCGCTTCAGCGCGCTCCCCACGCTCCTCGTGCAGGTTGCCAAGATTCAGTCGCGCCGGGACATAGTCCGGCGCCAGCGTCAGTGCTGCCTTGAGCTCGTGTTCGGCCAATTCGTCGCGGCGCAAATGGTCGGAATAGATGACCGCCCGATTCAAGTGCACTTCTTCCGGGCGCTTCACGCCACGCGCCAGTGCCTGTCCGTAAGCTTCCAGGGCGTCTTCGTACTTGCCCTCGGCTTTGAGCAGGTAACCCAACTCATACCAGCCTTCGGTCGAGTCGGGGCGGGTCGCCAGCACTTGCCGGAAAACCTCGATGGCCTCCAGCCGGCGCCCTTGCCGATGCAATGTTTCCGCCTGGCGGAGTAGGACTTCAGTCGACCCGCTCATCGCGCGTCATCCGGGCCGCTCATGCGCGGTGGAACAGGAGCTGCCAGCCAACGAGATTCGTACTGCCGTGGAATTGCGGCTTGTGCTCGATGCGGGTGAAACCGGCGGTCGCTGCCTGTCTCACGAGCTCGTCCATGTCCGCTTCAGTGCGGGCGTGGCCGAGCAGGTCGTTCAAGCGCCGCACCGATGCGCGCACGCTCGCTTCAGCCTTGTCCACTTCCAGCCCCACCAATTCCGGCCTCATGTTGGTTCTGGCAGTCAGCAGCTTCTGCACCGCATCCAGCGTAACGCTCAATATGCGTCCGGTGCCGCCGGCCTGTCGAACCTCCTGCAGCGCCTGCTTCAAGGTCTGGATCGCGGCGCGCAATTCGTCGCTGACGCGCTCTGTCGTTCCCGGCACGGCATTTTCCATTGTGACCAACCGATGCAGGCGCCGGAACACTTTGGTTTCCACCAGCACCAGATCGGCCTGATGCAACGAACGTCGAGCGCTCTTCACCAGCATCGAATCGGCATGATGCACGATGAACTGCGCTTCGCTGCCCGGCTTCATCACCCGGTGGATCTCTGCCAGCGCGGCCGCGGTGTCGGTATATTCGAGTGCATAGTGGCCGCTGACCGCATCGAAACTGCCAGCCTCGAACGGCAGGCGTTCGGTGGCCACGCCCGGGTGGAAGTTGATGCCGGCGAGGCGGCGCGCGCCGTCCGGGACATCACGCAGGGGATTGATCTGCGCCAGATCGGTGGCGTCGATGGTCCAGGTCTGTCCGCGCGCGGTTGCCGTTTCCGCGGCGATCATCGCCACCACGCCGTTGCCGGTGCCGACATCCAGGATGCGCGCTCCATCGGGAAGCATGGAGAAGAACTCGACCCAGGCGTCGCGCACTTCAAGGTCGTAGCCACCGTCGGCGCTGGTCGGGCAAGTTGCGATCAGGCCGCCGCGGTAAAAAGTTTCCCACTGCTCGAGACTCAAGGCTTGTGTACTCTTACGGAACTGGCGAACATTATAACGATCACCACCGGGCCAAGGTACGATCCGCACCGGCCCGCTGCGTCCGCGGCCCCGCCTACCGGCTTCTGAAGGAGCGAATGCGTGTCCAATCCATTGCTGAATGCTTGTGCGTCGCTCATCTTGTCCCTGGCGCTGACGACGGCGGTCGCGGCGGCCGAGTCCCATGCTTGCACGACCGTGATCGATCCCGCCGAACGCCTGGCCTGTTACGACGCGGCTTTCCCGCCGGTGAGCGGAGCCCGCTCCGGGGCGATCGACGTCGCGGCCGAGCGCGAAAAGGCGCGTCAGAACTTCGGATTGAACCGGCTGCAGGTCAATGAGCGCCAGCCTGAACAATTGCGCGACCTCGCGCCTGAGCGCATCGAGGCCAAGGTGGCGCGGCTGAGCATGCTTGCCGGCGGTGAGCGGGTGGTCGGGCTCGACAACGACCAGACCTGGCTACTGACTGAAGCCACGTCCAAGGGCCGCCTGAAGATCGGCGATCCGGTGGTCGTGCGGACCGCCGCGCTCGGCACTTTCATGCTGGTCACGCCGGGTCGAGTCGCCCTGCGGGCTCGCCGCATCAAGTAGGCAGATGAATTTGCCGGATTCGGCGCAGGCCCTGAGTTCGAATCAGGCAGGGCAGCTCGACGCCGCGCTTCGGCTGCTCCGGGCGGGCAAGATCGGCGAGGCGCTGGCGCTCGGTCAACGGCTTGCCGATGAGGCGGCGCGCGCCCCGGATGCGCACCAATTGCTGGCCATGTGCTACGCCGAGGCCGGTGAAGGTGGAGAGGCCGACAAGGCCTTTCGGCGCGCGTTGGAACTGGCGCCAAACAACCCGCTGGTTCTGGTCAACTACGCCGCCATGCTGCGCAGGTTCGGACGGGCCAACGACGCTCTGGGAGTCTACCGGCGCGCAGTCGAGGCGGCGCCGAATCTGGTCAAAGCCTGGGTCGACCTGGGTTTGACCGCGCTGGAGGCCGGCCAAGTCACCCAGGCCCTCGCCGCCCTGGAACATGCCGTGGAATTGCAGCCGGACTCCGCGCTGGCCTGGCACGCGCTCGGCAATGCGCGCCGTGCGGGCGACCTGATGGAATCTGCCGAGACTGCGTTCCGAAGGGCGGTGGCGCTGGCGCCATCTTCCGGGTCTGCATGGGTCAACCTGGGCGTGGTCCTGCGCCTGCTGGGACGCGCGAACGAGGCGATCGCCTGTTTTGATCGCGCCGAAAAAGCCGGTTATGCCGGTCCAGAATTGCGCGATGTACTCGCTGGATCGCTGCTCGATGCAGGGCGTTTCGCCGAAGCCACGGAGCAGGCGCGACGGCTCACCCGCGAGCACCCGGATTTCGTTCCCGGGCACCTCACGCTGGCGCACCTGCTTTGGGAACACGGACCGTCGCTCGAGGCGGAGGGCGCCGTCGAGACGCTGCGCGCTTCGGTGCAGCGTCGCCCACAAAATGTCCCGCTGCGCCTGGCGTTCACGAACGTCCTGCTCTCCGCCGGACTCACCGACGAAGCGCTCGGCCAGATCCGGGCGCTGCAGGCGAAAGGCAACGATCCGATGCTCACTGCGCTTGAGGCCGATGCGCTGGAAATGCTGGGTCATTCCGAACAAGCCGGTGTGTTGTACGCAAAGGTACACGCCATCATCGGCAAGGCTGATCCGGCATTCCTGAACTCTTACACGCGCCACCTGCTCCGGGCCGGGAAGTTGGAGGCCGCTGCGGAGCGGGCCGCCGAAGCCACCCAGCTGGACCCGAACAACCAGGAAGCTTGGGCTTACCTGGCGACCGTGTGGAGGCTGGCCAATGACCCGCGCGAACAATGGTTGTGCGACTACGAGCGCCTGATCGGACAGGTCGACGTCGAGCCGCCGGCCGGCTTTGCCAGCGAGGCGGACTTCCTGTCGGCACTGAAATCAACGCTGGAGCCGATGCATCAGGCCAGCCGCGAACCCTTGCAGCAAACCTTGCGCGCAGGCTCGCAGACGCCAGGCCGCCTGTTCGGCCGCCCGGATGCGGTGATCGAAGCGACGCAAGTCACGTTGCTACGATCGATACAGCGCTGGCTGGCGACCCTGCCGACCGATGCGGCACATCCTTTCCTGATGCGCAGGGCACCCAGCGTGCGCTTCAGCGGCTCCTGGTCCGTCCGCCTCCGGTCTTCCGGCCGGCATGTCAATCACATCCACCCGGAAGGCTGGATGAGTTCGGCGTTTTACGTTTCCCTGCCGCCGTCCGTGGCGGCGCCTTCGGCGGCCGATGACCACCCTGGCTGCATTCAGTTCGGGCAGCCGCCCGTGGAACTGGGGCTCGACTTGCCGGCACGGCGCGTCATCCGGCCCGAGGCCGGAAAACTGGTGCTGTTTCCTTCCTACATGTGGCACGGCACGGTGCCCTTCCAGGATGAACAACCGCGCATCACCGTGGCCTTCGACATGACCCCGATCGGGGGCTGAGGTCGAAAAGGCCCGGCCGATGCCGCAGCCGCTTGCTTTAGCCTTCCGCGGCAACGATTCCGGCGGCCACCAGGCGGTCCCTGAGTGGCGCCAGGCCCGCCTCGACCTTGCGCCACTTCTGCACGGACGTGGTGTAGATCGGCTGGCGGACCTGGGCGGCGCTGGCGGTCCTGGAAGGACTCTCGTTTTCCGATGGCGTGAGTACGGCCGGCTGCCACTCCAGACCGCACCACTCGAGGAGTCGGCGGGCCTGACCTTCGGTGTCGGTCACCAGATCCTCGTAGTGCACGTCGAGCACGCCACCAGGCATGACGGTGTGCCAATGGCGCATCATTTGATGGTAGCTGACGTAGTAAGCGGCCAACTCATCGAAGTCGTAGGAGAACGGGTACGCCTGGTTGAACATGGTCTTGAAAACGGCGTAGCAGCAGTCCATCGGGTCGCGGACCAGATGAATGATGCGGGCGTTCGGCAACGCCTTCCTGATCAGTCCGCAATAGATGAAATTGACCGGCATCTTGTCGATAAAGACTCGACTACCCTGCGCCGCCTCCCGCGCACTGGCCATGTAGTCGCGGCCAAGCGCCGCGAAATCGATCAGCTGCGACGCCTCGACCAGCGTCATGCCGGGATTCGCTTCCTGGGATTTTTTGGCGGCCGCGGCCAGAAGCTGGCCGAAGTCCAGCAACTCTTCGGCTGACTCGACTTCGGTATGGCGACCAAGCATTCGCTCGAGCAGCGTGGTGCCGCTGCGCGGCATGCCGACGACGAAGATCGCTCCGGCCTCGTCATGTCCGGCTGTCGGCGTCTGCATCACCTCGGCCGTGTAGGCGGTGCGTATATCGTCGATCGAGGCGCGTTCGGCGGCGGCGTCATAGGTGAGCGACTGCCGCTTGAGCGCCGCCGCTTCGGACAGGGCGGCGAAGGACTTGTCGGCCTGTCCCAGGTCTTCAAGCTCTTTGGCGAGCGCGAAAAGGCAAGCGGCCCGTGCCGCGATGTTCGGGAATCCATCCTTCAACCGTGCTTCAAGGTCGGCCACGTGGTTGTCCGCATCGGTCTGTCGGCGCAAGGTCGAGCGCAGGTAGAGCGCGTGCCCGGCCTTGGGCGCGGCGCGCAGAAAGGCATCGATATTCCTTTCGGCAGCAGCGGCGTCACCAGTAAAAAACTGGGCCGCGGCAAGGTCGTACAGCAGGCTGGCGTTGTTTCCCTTGGCCGTGACCGCCTGTTCGTAGAGCTGACAGGCGCGCACCGGATCGCCGCTCTTGGCGAAAAACTTGCCGATCGCCTGCAGGGCGCGGCTGCTGTCGCCGGCAACGGCAATCGCACCTTCGGCCACCTTGCGTGCCTGGCTCCGGCGTCGGAGCATGAGCAGGTTCTCGGCTTGCTTCAGCAACAGCGGCAACCGGCCGGGCGCGGCGTCGACTGCTGCGGATATGAAACCCAGCGCCGACTCGGCGTCGCCCTGCTCAAGACGGACTTCGCTGGCCAGGAAGAGCACTTCGGCATTGTCACCATGCGCCGCAACCAAGGTCTCGGCCAAGCGGGCGGCATCCACCAGCCGGTTTTGCTGCAGCAGTGCGAAAGCCTGTCCAATCTGCTGGCGCAGCGCCGATTCTGCCGGCGCCGCGTTGGTCTGTGCCTTGTCCATTAAATACACCCTCTTGTCGAAGTGGTTGCACGTGGCCGATCGCCGCGCGCGGAATTTTTCAAAAATGCCTGCCGATCCAGGTAGGGCGAAGTCAGGACTGGACAGCGAATTCCCGGGTTGCCGCTGACAGCAGCCGGACGATGTCGCGCTCGGCAGGCGACAGCAGCGGATTCCAGACGTCGAAGATCAGCACGACACGTAGTTCATCGCTGTCGTTGCGCGCTTCATGTTCGATGCTGTCGTCGAAGATCAGGACTTCACCGACCTTCCAGCGCCGTCGCTCAAAGCCGACGCGGTACGTGCAGTTGTCAGGCACCACCAGCGGCAGGTGGACGATCAGTCGCGCATTGGTTTCGCCATGGTGCGGCGGGATCTGCGTGTGCGGCGCGAGCGCGGAAAACACCGAATTCGGGCACAGGCCGGAAATATCGGTCATGCCGACTTCCGCCAGCGCCTGCGCGGTTTGCGGACAGCGCGCAAGGTGCTCGCTCACCGGCTGGCCGTTTCGCCACAAGAAGTACGTGCTCCAGCGCTCGGAATGATTCAACTCCCGCCACTGGTTGACCGGAGTACCTGGCTGATAGGCGATGTAGGGTTTGAACTCGCCCTGGTCCTGGGAAAAAACCGTGTGCATTTCTGCAGTGATGGCATCGGTCTGGGCTTCCAACGCCTCAACCCAGTCGAAGTTCCTGCGGTCGAAGAAGGGAATAGCGGGAAGCCGCGGCACCTGGAGCTGGCTGCCCACGGATGGATACGGTTGCGCTTGCCCGCTGAGAATGGCCCCGGCCTCGCGCCAACGTTCTGCCTCGGAGGGGGTCAGTGCACCTAGCCGCGTGCCCATGCGCTCGGCCAGGAAGCTGGCAAGCTCGATGCCGTGGCGTTCGACCTGGGCGCGCCCGTGCCCGAGCTGGCTGCGCAGCGCCGCCGGCCAGTGCGGCTCCGGCGGTGCCACCTTCAGGGCATTGCGATAAATCGCAATCGCTGCCCTGGGCCGTCCGTGCCGCTCCAGGTAACCGGCCTTGGCGAGCAGGCCGGGCAGGAAGTACGGATCGGCGGCCAGACAGGCTTCGATCGCCCGGAGTTCGCCGCCACTGTCACCTTGTTCGCGCAGGACTACGCCGATCGACATCAGCACTACCGGGTCGGCGGGCGCCGCCAGATGTGCAGCTTGCAGGGTCTGCAGGGCTTCGGTCAGCTGGCCGCGTTTGAATGCATGCACGCCCAGGCTGTACAGGGCCTGCGGCTGCTTCGGGTCGAGCGCCAACACTTTTTTCCACAACAACTCGGCCTGGTTCCAGTTGCCTTGATTGGCGGCAGCGCCGGCGGCCTGCACCAGCGAATTGACGGTGTCGCTCACTAACGCAGCTCCTGATCGCCCGGGCCCGAATGGCCCGCGGCGGGCCTGCAAGGATACCGCGAATCAGCGACGGACCCGGCGGGCCGCCTGTTTTGCCAAGCAATCGGCAACAAAAAAGCGGCGGGCCGAAGCCCGCCGCTTAGTTTTTGCACTTGACGCTGGATCTTAGAACTTAACCGAGAAGCTGGCGAAGAAGTAACGGCCAGCCTGGTCGTAACCACCCGGCGAGTTGGCGTTCAGCGCCAAGGTAGCACCCACCAGCGGCGGGGTCTTGTCGGCGATGTTGTTTACGCCAATCGTCAGCTCGCCCCATTCGCCGATCAAAGCCGAACCCGAGAGGTCGAGGTAGTTGACTGCGCCGAGCGAACCGTCACCCAAGCAGGCGGCGTTCTTGTCGTTATCGCAAAGCAGCCTGTCGCCGAACAGCGGGTCGTTGTTGTCGTCGATGTAGTCCATCTCGCCGAAATAGCGCCAACGCAGGTTCACAGTGAACCAGTCGCGGGAATAACGGATGTTGGCGATGTGGCGCCACTCGGGCGACTGGCAATGGCTGTTGATCTTGCCAACGCAATCGTACGTGGTGGCGTCGACGATGGCGTCGCTCGCATCCGAGGAGGCCAGCGGGCTGATTTCCTGGTCAAGCAGGAAGTTGCCCTGGAAGCCAACCGAGAAGCGGCCGCCCAGCATGTCCCAGCCGTACGCAGCGCCCAGATCCAAACCGCGATACTGGACCGAACCGAAGTTGCCGGTCAGGTTGACGACATGACCCGAGGTGGCCGGATCGCTTCCGCGCCACAGGTCACCGAAGTTTGCGTTGCGATTAACCAGGCTGCACAGAAACGCATCGCCAGTCAGGCCGCAGAAATCGACAGTGGTCTGCGCGCCAATCGTGCCGATCGTGTCCTCGATTTCGATGTTGTAGTAGTCGAGGGTAATGCGCAGATCGTCGATCGGGGTGAACACCACGCCGAAGGTCCAGGTGTCGGCTGCTTCAGGCTTGAGATCCACATTGCCGCCGACGAACTGGTTGTACTGCGCCGCCGGGTTGAGTGCGATGAAGCCGTAATCAGACGGATCCACGTGAAGGTTTTCGCACTGAGCCGAGGTGAACTTCGGCTCTGGCGTGGAGGTGGCGTCATCGAAATCGCCACCGCACGGATCAAGACCGCCGAACAAGGCGATCTGGTTCGTGGCGAACAACTCGGCGGTGCTGGGCGCGCGGATCGCGTGGTTGAATCCACCACGGACCTTGACCATGCCGAAATCCATGCTGGAGGCGATCTTGTAGGTGTCGGCGCCGCCGGACAGATTGTAGTCGGAATGGCGATAGCCGAGTTCCACACCCCAGCTCTTGACGATGCCCACGTCCTTCAGGATCGGAATATTGGCTTCCAGGAACAGCTCTTCGACGCTGATCTTACCGGCGAGCGGCAAGGCCGGACCGCCGGCGCCGGCGAAGTTGCCGGCCTGGCTGTGGCTGTCGGCCGTGAAGTCGTACTTTTCTTCGCGCCACTCGGTACCGACGACCAGCGACAGGTTGTCGCCCTTCGCCGAACCGAAGCCGAAGCCGAGGTCACCGGTCACATAGGCGTTGAAGGAGGTCAACTCGGTCTGGGTGTTGAGGAGGCTGGTGCCCTGAAGTTGGGCAGCGGCCTCAGCAGTAACACTGTTCGGCTCCCAGACGTTGTAGAAGATGCAGCCATCGAACGAACCGTCCGGGCAACCCAGCAGAGCGTCGACAATGCGATCCGACAGGAAGTCGCCGGTGCCGATGATGGTCTGGGTGGTCTGGCCGTACAGGAACGAGGCGTTGTAGGACCAGCTGTCGTTGATGGCGCCTTCGAGACCGGCTACCACGCGGAACGCCGAGGTTTCGTCGGCGAAGTGGCGCGGGCCGCCTTCGACGTTGCGCTTGGCGACGTAGACGCCAACCGGGCCATTGACCGAATCAAGGCCAAAGTCATCGCAGAGGCTGCCGAGGAGCGGATCGGAGCAGTCGAGCGACAGCGGACCGGTGAAGAACGCACCGGATTCGGCAACCTGGATCGCGCTCTTCCTGTTGATGTACATCGTCTCGAGGTAGGGCTTGAAGTGCTCGTTGATCTCGTACTTCACCGAGGCGCCGAACGTGTAACGCTCGTCGGGACGCTGGTAGTAGTTGATCGGGGCGTAGTTGTACGGCGCGCCGTACGCGTCGAGCCAGCTGCCGTCCGGATTCAGGCTCGCCGAAGAGCCGAAGAAGAAATCGTCTTCGTCGTCTTCCGTGCCCATATCGTTGAACTGATATACGTAGAAGTTACCGGCGGCATTCGTTGCCGAACCGCCGCAAGACGTACCCGAGGAGCTCAGAGCGCAGGAGGAATAGTCGCGCTGGCCCTGGAACAGGGCGTCGTTCTTGCGCCAGGTCAACCACGCCATGGCGTGGCCGCGACCGTCGGCGAAGCTGCTGCCGATGGCGAAGTCGATGTTGTTGCTGATGCCGTCAAAGCCGGAATCGCCAGTCGGATAATCGAAACCACGCGCGTCCAGCTTGCCCTGCACGTAATCGTTATCGTTGTCGTGCTGGAAAGCGGAGTAGCCAGCGGTCAGGCTGATGCCTTCGAACTC
>JBAZBG010000016.1:0-7982 GCA_041671585.1 Arenimonas sp.
CTCGACACCATCGAGCCCGGCTGTGGGAGCGGCTTCAGCCGCGAAGACTTGCAGGTTGGTGAAGAGCAATCGCGGCTTAAGCCGCTCCTACAAGAGCAGTTGGGGTTTCGGATGGCGGTGCAGTGGGTGTGCCGGCCGTCGCAGGACTTTCGCGGCTTTGCCGGGCAGGTAGCCGCCGGCGAAGTGCGCGTCGGCGATGAAATCGTCAGCGCCAGTTCCGGCCGCAAGTCGCGCGTGAGTTCGCTGTTCCTGGGCGACCGGCCCCTGGACTGCGCCCGTGAAGGGCAATCGATCCTGCTGACCCTGGAAGACGAAATCGACATCAGCCGCGGCGACATCATCGCCGCCGCCGACGCGCCGCCGCCGGTGTCCGACCAGTTCGGTGCGCACTTGTTATGGATGGGCGACGAAGCCTTGCTGCCCGGGCGCTATTACTGGCTCAAGCTCGGCACCCGTACCGTCGGTGCGCAAGTCACCGAGATCAAGTACAAGGCCGACATCAACACCCAGGAGCACATCGCCGCCAAGCGCCTGGAATTGAACGAGGTCGCCGCCTGCAACCTGAGCCTGGACCATCCGATCGCCTTCGAGACGCATGCCGACAACCGCATGCTCGGCAGCTTCATCCTGATCGACCGGCAGACGTTGGCGACGGTCGCCTGCGGCACGCTGGATTTCTCCCTGCACCGCGCCGCCAACGTGCACTGGCAGGCGCTGGATGTCGACCAGAGCAAGCGTGCCGCCATCAAGGGCCAGTCGCCGCGCTGCCTGTGGTTCACGGGATTGTCGGGTTCCGGCAAATCCACCATCGCCAACCTGGTGGAAAAACGCCTGGTCGCTTCCGGCCATCACACCTACCTGCTTGATGGCGACAACGTCCGCCACGGCTTGAATCGCGACCTGGGCTTCAGCGATGAGGACCGCGTCGAAAACGTCCGCCGCGTCGCCGAGGTCGCCAAGCTCATGGTCGATGCCGGCCTGATCGTGATGGTGTCGTTCATCTCGCCGTTCCGCAGCGAGCGGCGCATGGCGCGCGAAATGTTTGCCGCCGGCCAGTTCGTCGAAGTGTTCGTCGACACCCCGCTGGAAATCTGCGAGCAGCGCGACATCAAGGGCCTGTACGCGAAAGCGCGGGCGGGCGAGATTCCCAACTTCACCGGCATCGATTCCCCGTATGAAGTGCCGGAAGCGGCCGAGCTGGTGCTGGATACGACTTCGATGCCGCCAGAAAAACTCGCGCAAGCCGTGGTCGATCTGGCCCTAAGGTAACCGCCCCTGTGGGAGCGGCTTCAGCCGCGATGCTCGAATGTGGGAGCGGCTTCAGCCGCGATGCTCGAATGTGGGAGCGGCTTCAGCCGCGATGCGTTTTGGAAATGCATCGCGGCTGAAGCCGCTCCCACACTCAGGCGACGATCAGCAGCAGCCGTGGTCGCCGAAGTTCGAGTCGCCTGCGGCCACGGCGACGCCGCGCGTGAGTCCCTTCTCGCTGGCCTGGTAATGATCGGCGATCACTCGGGCAACCACCGAGGTGACGCGCTTACCGGTCGGGATATGCAGGAATTCGTTCGGTCCGTGCGCGTTCGAGTGCGGTCCGAGCACGCCGGTGATGATGAATTGCGCGCCCGGGAATTTCTCGCCGAGCATGCCCATGAAGGGAATGGTGCCGCCTTCGCCCATGTACATGGCCGGAGCGCCGAAGAACTCCAGGCTCGCGTGATCGATGGCGTGCTCCAGCCACGGCGCCAGGGCCGGCGCATTCCAGCCGGTGGAGGCCTTTTCGACCTCGAACTCGACGGTGGCGCCGTACGGCGGATTCTCGGTCAGTACTTTCTTCAACAACTCGCTGGCGACCTTCGGATTCAGCGTCGGCGGCAGGCGCAGGCTCAGCTTGACCGCCGTGCTCGGCCGCAGCACATTGCCGGCGTTGGACAAGGCCGGCAGGCCGTCGACACCGGTGATCGAGAGCATCGGCCGCCAGGTGCGGTTCAAGATCAGCTCGGTCAGGTCTTCCGCCATCGGCACCATGCCCGGCAGGAACGGGAATTTGTCGAAGACATCCTCGCCGATGACTTCCGCGGCGCGGACTGCCTGCAGGCGGCGCTGTTCCGGAATCTCGACCGACAATGCATCGATCAGGATGTTGCCCGTGGCTTCGTCTTCCAGGCGGGAAAGCAACTGGCGCAGGACGCGGAAACTGGACGCCACGATGCCGGACGCATCGCCCGAGTGCACGCCTTCGCTGAGCACCTTGACGCGCAGATTGCCACCGGCCAGACCGCGCAGGGAGGTGGTGCACCACAGCTGATCGTAGTTGGCGCAGCCTGAGTCCAGGCAGACCACCAGCGACGGCTTGCCGATGCGCTCGGCCAGATGGTCGACGTAGTAGGGCAGGTCGTAGCTGCCCGATTCTTCGCAGGCCTCGATCAGGATTACGCAGCGGCTGTGCGGCAAGCCCTGGTCCTGAAGCGCACGGATGGCGGTGAGCGAACCGAAGATCGCATAACCGTCGTCGGCGCCGCCGCGCCCATACAACCTGTCGCCCTTCAGGACTGGCTTCCACGGTCCGAGGTCATCGGCCCAGCCGGTCATTTCCGGCTGCTTGTCGAGATGGCCGTAGAGCAGTACGCAGTCGTCGCCCTGGCCGGCGATCTCGATGAAGATCAGCGGCGTGCGGCCGTCCAGGCGCACGACCTCGACGCTCAGGCCGGCGATCGACTGCTTTCGCGCCCAGGCGGCGAGCATCTCGGTGGCGGCGTCCATGTGGCCGTTGGCCTGCCAGTCGGCATCGAACATCGGCGACTTGTTGGGGATACGGATGTACTCGATGAGCTGCGGGACGATGTCGCTATCCCATGCCTCGCTGACGAGGCGATCGGTTCTTGCCGTATCCATTGGACGCGCGACTCCCACACAGGTTAGACGCCAATTCTAGCCGACCGGGTGGGAAAAGGCTGACCCCGGGATGAGCCCGAATCGCAGGCCAATGTACGGAAATGGCCGATGGGTCCGGGTTGGTGGCCCATGGACACTCATCACACCGGGACGGCGCAGCCCGTACGGCCCCAAATCCATTCATTTCCGGAGCTTTGCCATGAACAAGTTCAGCCTGATTCTCAAGTCCATCGCCCTGTCTGCGTTGCTGGCCACCTCGGCCTTTGCCGGCGGCGAGCGCGTGAATATCAATACCGCCGATGCCGCGACGCTCGATCGCGTGCTGGTCGGCATCGGACCGTCGAAGGCACAGGCCATCGTCGTGTACCGCAAGACCAACGGCGCGTTCCGCAGCGCCGATCAACTGGCTTCGGTGAAGGGCATCGGCCTGGCGACGATCGAAAAGAATCGCGATCGCATCGTCGTCAGCGGCGCAGCGGCTCCCGCGGCCGCGCGTACGGGCGCCGCCAAGCCGGTGCCCGCCCGCAGCGGCAGCGCCCGTCGCTGACCGGCGATCGTCGCGGCGCGCCACCGGTGCGTCGCGCGTTGCACACCGTTCCTCTCATCCCAGCGACGCGGCCCGGCCGCACAAGGATCCAGCATGCATGCCCAGGGAATGTCCGCTGCCGCCCGCGACGCCGCAGCGGGACCCGCGTACGTGGTGACGGTAAGCACCTTGCTTCGCCGTCCTTTGTTTCTGGATCCGGACGCGGCGCGCGCGGTCGCACGGAGGCAGTCCGAGTCTTCGATCTGGGCCCAGTCGCGGTGCCTGGCGTGGGTGCTCCTGCCGGATCGTTGGCAGGGGCTGGTGGTCCTTGCAGCGGGGGACTCGCTGAAGGCACTGGTTCGCCGGTTCAAACAGGTCAGCGCCCGCGGGGTCGAAGCCAGATTCCGGATCAATGGCTGGCTCTGGGCCAACGATTTCACCGTTCGTGTCCTGGGCAGCAACGAGCAACCATTGATCGTTGCCCGCCGAATGGTCGGCACTCCGGTGCGCGTGGGCCTGGCGGCATCAATCGGCGCCTACCCGTACTGGAATGCCGTTTGGCTCGATCCGGTAGCGGCGAAACCGCAGCCCGGCGGCGACTTGCTCAGTGGCAGCCCGGCCAACACAATGACCGGGTGAACGTAACGCTCATTCCAGCCAACGAATACCGTCGCGAGCGATGGAAGAACGGGCTGGGCTGGACGCGCGAGATCGTTCGTTGGCCGGAAGAGGCCGAGACCTGGGATTGGCGCCTGTCGATCGCAGAAGTCGACAAGGGTGGACCGTTCTCAACTTTCCCCGGCGTTGAACGCGAGCTGGTGCTGCTCAGCGGCGAGGGTATGCACTTGCATTTCGACGATGGCGAGAAGATCGCGTTGTTGCCGCCGCATGATCGCCATCGCTTCGCCGGCGAACGTGTGCTGAGTGCCGAACTGATCTCGGGGCCGACTCAGGATTTCAACCTCATGTGGCGGCGCGACCGGGTCCACGCCACGCTGCTGCATCGCCCGCTGGTGGGTCCAATGCTCTTCTTCGCCGAACCGGGCGTGCGCTGGGCGGCGCACGTGCTGAGCGGGCGCGCAGTGGTCAAGGATCAACTGTTGCCGCTGGCGATGGAACAGGGCGATACGGCGCTGATCGAGCCGCACCGGGAGCATGGCCGCGCCAGCCGGGTGATCCTGGAGGGCGGGGGCGAGTTGATTCTGGTCCGGATTGCGGATCTGGACGAAACCTAGAAAGACGCCGAATCAAGGTCCGGATGAGGATCGCCTGACCAGATTGCCGCCGCGTCCACGCTCGGCGTCTGCCCGCGCTCGACCACGCCGCGCAGATACAGACTGACATTTGTTGCGAATGATTCTCACTTCCGTTAGAGTCGCGGTCGATGCAACACGCATCCCACCGTGACCTCAGAAGCCCGAATGAAACGCCCAATCCCGTCTCTGCTGGCCCTTGCCGTGGCCTCCGCCTTCGGCGCCGCCCAGGCCGCCGCCACCCCTGATCCCGTCCACGACCTGGACCGGCTGACCGTGGTTGGCAGCGCCGACCAAGCGTCGGAAAGCCCCGGTTCGGCGGCCTACCTGGACGCCGAGAAACTGAAGAAGCTCGACTACAGCGACATCCAGCGCACGCTGCGCCAGGTCACTGGTGTGTACGTCGTCGATGAAGAGGGCTACGGCTTGCGTCCGAACATCGGAATCCGCGGCTCCGGCACCGATCGCAACAGCCGCATCACGGTGATGGAAGACGGCGTGCTCATCGCACCCGCTTCGTATTCCGCCCCTTCCGCGTATTACTTTCCGACGGCCGCGCGCTTCAACGCCATCGAAGTGCGCAAGGGCTCGTCGGCCATTCGCTCCGGACCGCGCACCACCGGCGGCGCGGTCAACCTGATCTCGACGCCAATTCCGGAGCGGACGTCGGGCCTGATCAACTTCGCCTTCGGCACCGACCAGACCGTAAAGGCGCATGCCTGGGCGGGCGGCAGTAGCGAACAGACCGGATGGCTGCTTGAAACGGTGCAGCAACAGACCGACGGCTTCAAGCGTCTCGACGGTGGCGGCGATACTGGCTATACGCTCGAAGACTACGTGGCCAAGTTCCGCGTCAATACCGCAGCGGACGCCAGCAACCCTCAGTCGCTGGAACTGAAGGTAGGCAAGACCAAGCAGGACGGCGACGAGTCCTACCTGGGCCTGACCGATGCCGATTTTCGTGCCGATCCGTACCGACGTTACGCCGCCTCGCAGTTGGACAACATCAAGACCGACCACGAACTGATCGAACTGCGTCATCGCATCGATTTCTCCGACGCACTGGACCTGACCACCGTCGCCTATCGGCACGAGTTCGCGCGCAACTGGTACAAGATCGACTCGGTCAAGGTCGGGTCTACCAGCAGGAGCGTCAGCTCGATCCTGGCCGATCCGGATGCCAACGCCGTGCACTACGGCTACCTGACCGGCACGACCAGCCCTGACAATGCCATCGCCCTGCGCAACAACAACCGCTCGTACTACTCGCAGGGCGTGCAAAGCATCCTCGGCTGGCACCTTGGCGCGGGCGCAACCAGCCACGATATCGAGTTCGGCGTGCGCTGGCATCGGGATGAAGAAGACCGGTTTCAGGACGATGACCGTTACCGCATGGACAGCGGCACGCTGGCCCTCACCAAGGACGGCGCTCCTGGCACCCAGGATAATCGCGTCGGCAGGGCCGAGGCCTGGTCGTTCTATGTGCAGGACGAAATCCGCGCCGGCAACTGGATCGTCATGCCGGGCCTGCGCTACGAGTCGATCGACATGACCCAGACCGTCTACGTGAAAGCGCCCAACGGTCGCGATCTGGCGCCGACGAAGATCACGGACAGCTCGGTGGATGTCCTGATCCCGGGTATCGGCGTCACCTGGCTGCTGAGCGACAACTTCAATATCTTCGCCAGCGCCCACCGCGGCTTCAATCCGGTCTCGCCGGGCTCCGATGCCGACCCCGAGGAAAGCATCAACATCGAAGCGGGACTGCGCTGGAATTCTGGCGAATGGCGCAGCGAACTGGCCGGCTTCTGGAACGATTACAGCAACCTGGTCGGGACTTGCACGAATTCGACCGGCGGCAACTGCAACGTCGGTGACCAGTTCGACGGTGGCGAGGCGCGGGTGCGCGGCGTCGAGGCCACCGTCGGTTACGACTTCGGCAAGGCCAATCAGTGGGCGGTTCGCGTTCCGGTCAGTCTCGCCTACACGTTCACCGATGCGCAGTTCCGCAGTAGCTTCAACAGCGGTTTCGAGGAGTGGGCGGTGGTCGTCGCAGGCGACGAACTGCCGTATATGCCCGAACACGCGCTCAATTTGAGAATCGGAATCGAGGGCGAGCGTTGGCGCGTCAACCTGGCTGGCAACTACATCGACGACATGCGCACCGTCGCCGGTCAAGGCAGCGTGCCAACGTCCGAGAGCACCGAGTCGGCGTTCGTGGTCGACCTTGCGGCCGGCTACAAGCTGAGCGACAAAGCCGAGCTGATCGCCCGTGTTGAAAACCTGACCGACGAAGTGTGGATCTCCTCGCGTCGTCCGGCCGGCGTCAGGCCGGGGCCGCCGCGCATGGTCTACCTCGGGATGCGCGTCGAGTTCTGACCGCGCGGCCAGCCCGGCTCGGCGACGAGGTTAGCCGACCTCACGTCGGGCCGTATCGATTGAATCCGTTTCCCTGGCGTTCTTACTCGCGGTCGTCGCGAGTCCAGACCGCGTCGTCTTCCACCTTCACCGGGAAGACGACGGTCGGGGTATAGGCGGGCGGGCACAACGCCTCACCCGTCCGCAGATCGAACTTGGCGCCGTGGCGAAGGCATTCGATCTCGAAGCCTTCGATCGGGCCGCCGGCGAGCTCGCCGCCGTCATGCGTACAGACATCTTCGATGGCGTAGAACACGCCGTCGATGTTGAACACTGCGATCGCCGTATCGCCGTCGTAGGCCAGCTGGAACTCACCCGGCAGCAACTCGGAGGTGGAGCAGACCCGGACCCATGCGCTCATGGCGCCGACCGCGCGAGCGACTTTTCCAGCACTTCGAAGCGCAGGTCGTCGCGCTTGGGCACGCCGAATCGCTCATCGCCATACGGGAATGGCTTTTTGATGCCGGTGCGGCGATAGCCGCGGCGCTCGTAGAACGCAATCAGCTCGTCGCGGACGTCGATCACGGTCATGCGCATTGTCGGGCAGCCCCATTGCTCGGCGGCAATGCGCTCGGCCTCGGCGAGCACGGTTTTGCCCAGGCCTTCGCCTTGCCGGCGCGGATCGACCGAGAACATGCCGAAGTAGCCGGTACCATCTTCGACGGCCACGTGCGCGCAAGCCAGCAATTGGCCGTCGCGTTCGGCGAGCAGCAGTTGGCTTTGCTCTCGCGCCAGGATGGCCTCGATATCGTCGGGACCCGTGCGTCGGCCACCAAGCAACTCGGCCTCGGTGGTCCAGCCGACCCGACTGGCATCGCCGCGGTAGGCGGACTCGACCAGTTCGACAACGGCCGGCACGTCTGCGGCCACAGCCGCCCGAAACAGCAAAGGGC
>JBAZBG010000016.1:8082-13927 GCA_041671585.1 Arenimonas sp.
CGGCCACCAAGCAACTCGGCCTCGGTGGTCCAGCCGACCCGACTGGCATCGCCGCGGTAGGCGGACTCGACCAGTTCGACAACGGCCGGCACGTCTGCGGCCACAGCCGCCCGAAACAGCAAAGGGCTGCTATTCAAAGATCTTGCCCCCGTCCATGCGCGGTTCGACCACTGCCATCCGTATCCCCCGGTTCACCCACGCCTTCACCCCAGCAACTTGCGAACCTTCCCGATCGCAGCGACGAAGCTGTCGATTTCCTCGAAGGTATTGTAGAAGGCGAGCGATGCCCGGCAAGTGGCGGGCACGCCAAAATGCGCCATCAGCGGATGCGCGCAATGATGTCCGGAACGCACGGCGATGCCTTCCAGGTCGAGCAGCGTCGCCAGGTCGTGGGCATGCGCGCCCTCGACCAGGAACGAAAGAACCGCCGCCTTCTCGCGCGCTGACCCGAAGATGCGCAAGCCATTCACGGCTTCGAGTGCGGTCGTGGCGTGCGCCAGCAACTGCTGCTCGCGCGCCTCGATATTGGCCATGCCCAGTGCCTGCAGGTAGTCGACCGCCGCGCCCAATCCGATCACGCCGGCGATGTTTGGCGTCCCGGCCTCGAACTTGTGCGGTGGATCGTTGTAGGTCGTTTTCTCGAAGCGAACTTCACGAATCATCTCGCCGCCGCCGATGAAAGGCGGCATCGACTGCAGGTGTTCGCTGCGCGCCCATAGCCCGCCGGTGCCGGTGGGGCCGAGCATCTTGTGTCCGGTGAACGCATAGAAATCGCAGCCGATCGCGGCGATGTCGACGCGCCGGTGCGGTACCGCCTGGGAGCCGTCGACCAGCGATACGATGCCACGCTTGCGCGCTTCCCGGCAGATCTCGGCCACCGGATTCACCGTGCCCAGCACGTTGGACACATGGGTGAGACCGATGATCTTCACTTCCGGTGTCATCTGCTTCCACAGCGCATCCAGATCCAGTTCGCCAGCAGGAGTTATTTCGGCGACGCGAATACTTGCGCCGCAGCGCTCCGCGATCAGCTGCCAGGGCACGATGTTGGCATGGTGCTCCATGCGCGTGAGCAGGATCACTTCGCCCGGCTTGAGTGTCGGCAATGCGTAACTGTAGGCGACCAGGTTGATCGCTTGCGTGGTTCCGGAGGTCAGCACCAGATCATCGGCGCGAATGTTCAGGAACGCGGCGAGCTTGCCGCGCGCGGCTTCATAGGCCTCGGTCGCTTCCATGCCGAGCGTGTGCACGGCACGGGAAATATTGGCATTGTGCTCGCGGTAGAAAGCGTCGGTGGTGTCGATCACCGAACGCGGCTTCTGCGATGTATTCGCCGAATCCAGATAGATCAGCGGCTTGCCATTGATTAGCCGGGCGAGCACGGGAAAGTCGCCACGCACGCCTGGCCAGTCGATCGAATTGCGGGCCTGCGCGGCGGAAACAGGTGAACCTGCGGACGGAACCTGGCTCATTCGACGGTCTCCAGATCCGCCAGCCGCGATTCCAGGCGCGGCGACAACAATTCGATCATGGCCAGGTCGCCGATCGCTGCCAGCGCCTCGCGACAAAAGGCCAGCGTCAACAGCACGCGCGCCTGCTGCGCCGGAATGCCGCGGCTGCGCAGATAGAACAACGAGGTGGCATCGAGCCGGCCGATGGTCGCGCCGTGCGCAGCCTTCACTTCGTCGGCGTGGATCTGCAGCACCGGTTGGGTGTCGATCTCGGCGCTGTCGGACAGCAACAGGTTCTTGTTCGACAGGCGGGCATCGCTGCCGTCGGCGCCAGCATTGATGGTGATGCCGCCATGGAAGGCCAGGCGGCCGCGATCGGCGGCCAAGCCGCGCCAGAGCAAATCGCAGCGCGTGTCGCGGGCGTCGTGCTGCACGTCGAGGCGAGTGTCGATGTGCCGCCGGCCGCCGGCCAACGCCGCGCCGCTGGAAAGAAACTGCGCCTGTTCGCCGGCCAGCGCGACATTCAATTCATGACGCGACAGTCCGCCACCCAACTCCAGGTCGACGCGATGGTAGACAGCGCTCGCGGCCAGCGTCGCGTCGGTGCGCGCCATCAACGTGGCGCCGGCGTCTTCGTCCTGCAGGCGCGCGTGGGTGAGCGTGGCGCCGCGCTGCAGCAGCACTTCCATGAGGTGATTGCCCAGATGGCGATGGGCGCCACTGGCGATGTGATGCTCGACCACGATCAGGCGCGAATTCTCACCCAGTTCCAGCGTGTGTCGGGAGTGACTGGCGATGTCGCCCGCTGCCGGGGCGCCGACAAATACCAGGTGCAGGGGCGCCAGGATCTGGGCCCCGGCGGCCACATGCACCAACGCGCCCTCGATCGCCAGGGCCGCATTCAGTCGGGCGAAAGTTTCGTCTGGCGCATCGAATCGACGCACGAGCGACGGCACGGCGCCGGCATCGCCGGCATCGGGCACTGAGGACAGCGCGCGTACGCTCAGACCCTCGGGCAAGGTGAAGAACTCCGACAGGCCGGGGTCCAGCTGCCCGTTCACGAATACCAGGCGCGGCGCCGGGATATCGGACAACGCCGCTGGATGCAATCGCGGCGTGTCGGCGGCGGCAACGAACGAGCGCGCCGATAGGGCGCGCAGCGCGGTGTATTTCCAGCCTTCGCTGCGCTGGCTGGGCAGCCCTTCAGCCACGGTCCGCAGCATTGCCGCACGACGGGCATCGCCCAGCCCGTGGGCATCGATCAACGCCGTCGGCAGCGCCGAAAAACTGGCTTGGAAGGAGTCGAGCAGGGCGGTCATGGCGCGATGCGATCCTTGACCCAGGCATAGCCATGCTGCTCGAGTTCGCGCGCCAGTTCCGGCCCGCCGCTCTCGACGATGCGCCCCTCGGCGAGCACGTGCACGAAGTCGGGCTTGATGTAGTCGAGCAGGCGCTGGTAATGGGTGATCACCAACAGCGCGCGCGCCGGCGAGCGCATCAGGTTGACGCCTTCTGCGACCAGCTTGAGTGCATCGATATCAAGCCCGGAGTCGGTTTCGTCAAGCACGGCCAACTTCGGCTCCAGAACCGCCATCTGGAAAATCTCGTTGCGTTTCTTCTCGCCACCGGAAAAGCCTTCGTTTACCGCCCGGTGCAGCAGTTCATCGCGCATATGCAGGACCGACATCTTTTCGCGCACACGCTTGAGGAACTGCATCGAGTCGAGCTCCGCCTCGCCACGATGCCTGCGCTGCGCATTCAGCGCGGCGCGCAAGAAGTAGGTGTTGTTGACGCCGGGAATTTCCACCGGGTACTGGAAGGCCAGGAACATGCCTTCCGCGGCGCGCTCCTCCGGCTCCAGTTGCAGCAGATCCTTGCCTTCGAACAGCACCGATCCCTCGGTCACCTCATAGCCTTCGCGACCGGCAAGGACGTTGCCAAGCGTTGATTTTCCGGCGCCGTTGGGGCCCATGATGGCGTGCACTTCGCCCGGATGAACCTCGAGCGAGAGCCCGCGCAGGATGTGCTTGCCGGCGACGCGTACATGCAGGTTGTCGATCTTGAGCATCTGATAAATCCGTAGTGGCAACAATTGATTGGGCGTTTGTTGGAGCGGCTTTAGCCGCGATAGCTTTCCATGTAAGTTCTTCGCGGCTGAAGCCGCTCCTACACACATATGTGTTAGCCGACGGCGCCTTCGAGGCTGACTTCGAGCAGTTTCTTGGCTTCGACGGCGAATTCCATGGGCAGCTCCTTGAACACCTGCTTGCAGAAACCGTCCACGATCATCGATACCGCGTCCTCCGCGCTGATGCCGCGCGAGCGGCAGTAGAACAACTGATCGTCGCTGATCTTCGACGTCGTGGCCTCGTGTTCGACCGTGGCCGACTGGTTCTTCACCTCGATATACGGAAACGTGTGCGCGCCGCACTTCTTGCCGATCAACAGCGAGTCGCACTGGGTGTAGTTGCGCGCGCCTTGCGCACTTTTCTCCACCTTGACCAGGCCGCGGTAGGTGTTCTGCCCGCGCCCCGCGCTGATGCCCTTGGAAATGATCTTCGACTTGGTGCGCGCGCCGATATGGATCATCTTGGTGCCGGTGTCGGCCTGCTGCCGGTGGTGGGTCAGCGCCACCGAATAGAACTCGCCGCTGGAATCGTCGCCGCGCAACACGCAGCTCGGGTATTTCCAGGTGATCGCCGAGCCGGTCTCGACCTGCGTCCAGGAAATCTTGCTGCGCGGACCGCGGCACTCGCCGCGCTTGGTCACGAAGTTGTAGATGCCGCCGACGCCGTTCTCGTCGCCCGGGTACCAGTTCTGCACCGTCGAATACTTGATCTCGGCATCGTCCAGCGCGACCAGCTCCACCACCGCCGCGTGCAGCTGGTTCTCGTCGCGCATCGGCGCGGTGCAGCCTTCCAGGTAGGAGACGTGGCCTTTTTCCTCGCAGATGATCAGCGTCCGCTCGAACTGGCCGGTGTCGCGGGCATTGATCCGGAAGTAAGTGCTCAACTCCATCGGGCAGCGCACGCCCTTGGGGATGAACACGAAGCTGCCGTCGGAGAACACGGCCGAATTCAGCGCCGCGAAATAGTTATCGCCCTGCGGCACGACGCTGCCCAGGTATTTCTGCACGAGCTCCGGGTGCTCCTGCACAGCTTCGGAAAACGAGCAGAAGATCACGCCCTTTTCCGCCAGCTCCTTCTTGAAGGTGGTGCCGACAGACACTGAATCGAATACGGCGTCGACCGCGACGCCGGCCAGGCGGGCGCGCTCGTGCAGCGGCACGCCGAGCTTCTCGTAGGTCTCCAGAAGCTTGGGGTCGACTTCGTCGAGCGAGGCGAACTTTTTCTTCGGCGCGGCAAAGAAACTGATCGCCTGCAGGTCGATCGGCGCGATCTCGAGCTTGGCCCAGTTCGGCATCGGCATGGTCAGCCAGTGCCGGTAGGCTTTCAGGCGCCATTCGGTCATCCATTCCGGCTCGTTCTTCTTGGCCGAGATGAAGCGCACGACATCCTCGCTCAAACCTGGCGGCAGCGTATCGCTCTCGATGTCGGTGATGAAGCCGGCTTCGTAGCGGCGCTCCAGTTGCCGTTCGATCTCGGTGCGTTCAATGGCCATGGTGGACTCAGGCGTTCGCCAGTTTCAGGGGAATGGATTTACCGAGAATCGGCGCCGGCAACATTTCGGCCAGGCTCATGCCACGCAGCGTGTGGGAAATGACGTCGTTGATCCGCTGCCAATGGCCCTGCACGCCGCAATGCGGCTGGTGCTCGCAATTGCTGTGCTCGCCGGAACATTCGGTCATGCCCAAGGGGCCTTCTATGGCCTCGACGATCTCGATCAGGCTGATCTGGCTCGCCGGGCGGGACAACCGGTAGCCGCCGCTGGCGCCGCGGAAGCTGGTCACCAACCCGGCGTGGGCAAGCGGCTTGAGGACTTTGCTTACCGTCGGCAGTTCCAGGCGCGAGCGCTCGGCCACCTCGGCCGCGCTGTGCACGCGCCCGGGTTCCCGGGCCAGCGTGGTCAGGACGAGAGTCGCGTAATCGGTAAGTTTGGTGACTCGGAGCATGGCGATGGCCGGCCGGTTTCTAATCCGTACCGAAATTGTACTGTATGACGGGTCGCCGCTCAATTGCCGACAATTTCCGGCCAGGCTGGGCCCCATTCTGAACGGGTGCTGCGCTGCGACATGCATTGCTGAGCTTGCGGGCCTATGGTTGTGTGACCGCCGCCGCAGTTCCCTGCCGCGGCGTAGCTTTATCCGCAACCCCATCCCTGCCAGGAGCCTTCCGTGAAGTCATCGAAACTTACCGTGCTGTCGATCGCCATCATCTCGGCCCTGGGCCTGGCCCAAGCCGCAAACGCAGGCGGCCGTCCCGATCTCGTTCTCG
>JBAZBG010000017.1:0-13813 GCA_041671585.1 Arenimonas sp.
GATCGCGGAAGTTTAGCAGAGCCCGTTTTGGGTGTAAAAAATACTCAACGATTGGGCGGCGCTGTTGATAAAATCAAACGGCTGCGGTAGGGTTGGGACTTATTCGCCGATGAGCCGTTTATGCCGCGTGCGCCGCTGGTTGGACTTCCCTCGGACAACAAGGTCATCGGCCTGCATCGCTACCAGGCGGTCGGCGAAAAGTATGTTCGCGGGGTGATCGATGGCGCCGGGGCGATCCCGCTGCTGATTCCCTCGATGTCGCCGCCGCTGCCCTTGCGCGAGTTGCTCGGGCAACTGGACGGGCTGTTTCTTACCGGCTCCTACAGCAATATCGAACCGCACCATTATTCCGACGAGCCCAGTTATGAGGGCAACCTGCACGACCCGGCGCGCGATGCCACCAGTCTTTCGCTGGTACCGCTGGCCATCGAGCTGCGCTTGCCCGTGCTGGCGGTCTGCCGCGGCCTGCAAGAGGTGAACGTGGCCCTCGGCGGCAGCCTGCATCAGAAGGTGCAGGAAGTGCCGGGGCGCGACGATCATCGCGAAGACGACACGGCGCCGCTGGACGAGCAATACGGTCCCAGCCATTCGGTCAGCCTTAGAGGAAGCCTGGCGCGCATCGCCGGCGCGGACCGCGCGATGGTCAACTCGCTGCACGGGCAGGGCATCGATCGGCTCGGCCGCGGCCTGTTGGTGGAGGCCATCGCCCCCGACGGACTGGTGGAAGGGGTGCGCCTGGACTCCGCGCAGACCTTCCTGTTGGCCGTGCAGTGGCATCCGGAATGGAAAGTCACCGAGAATCCGTTCTACCTGGGAATATTCCAGGAGTTTGCCGCGGCCTGCCGGGCTCGCGCAGCACAGCGAGCCTGAGCCATGAGCAAGAACAAAGCGCCAGCCAAACCCAGGCAGTCCAAGACCAAACCGCCGCAAACGGAAGAAAGCTCCCTGCTGCGCTGGCTCAAGGACCGCCGCATCACCGAGGTCGAGTGCCTGGTGCCGGACATGACCGGCATCGCGCGCGGCAAGATCATTCCCGCCGCAAAATTTTCCCACGATTACGGCACGCGCCTGCCGGAAGGCATCTTTGTCACCACGGTGACTGGCGATTATCCGGATGAGTACTACGATCTGGTGTCGCCGTCGGATTCGGACATGTTTCTGCGACCGGATCCGGAGACCGTGCGCATGGTGCCCTGGGCGTCGGATCCCACCGCGCAGATTATTCATGACTGTTTCACCCGGGAGGGGCAGCCGCACGACCTGGCCCCGCGTAGCGTGCTGAGGCGGGTTATTGCGCTCTATGACGAAATTGGCCTGAAGCCGATCGTCGCGCCGGAGCTGGAGTTCTTCCTGGTGCAGAAGAACACCGACCCGGATTTTCCGCTGCAGCCGCCTCCCGGCCGTTCCGGCCGCCCGGAAACGGCGCGGCAGTCCTACTCGATCGACGCGGTCAACGAGTTCGATCCGATCCTGGACATGATGTACGACTATGCCGAAGCGATGGAGCTGGATGTCGACACCCTGATCCACGAATCGGGCGCGGCGCAGTTGGAAGTGAATTTCCAGCACGCCGATCCGATGTCGCGCGCCGACCAGGTGTTCCTGTTCAAGCGGACCATGCGCGAGGCCGCGCTGCGCCATGGCATCTACGCCACGTTCCTGGCCAAACCCATGGAAAACGAGCCCGGCAGCTCCATGCACATTCATCAGAGCGTGGTCGACGCCAAGTCGGGCAAGAACATGTTCGCCGGCCGCAAGCCCGGCGAGCACAGCATGTTGTTCCAGCATTATCTGGGCGGGCTGCAAAAATACGTGCCGATGGCGATGCCGTTCTTCGCGCCGAACGTAAACTCCTACCGGCGCATGGCGCTGGGCGAAGTGGCGCCGATCAACGTGCAATGGGGCTACGACAATCGCACCTGCGGGTTGCGCGTGCCGCTGGATTCGGTCGAAAACACCCGCGTGGAAAGCCGCTTCGCCGGGTCCGACGCCAATCCCTACCTGGCGATGGCCGGCACCCTGGCCTGCGGTTACCTGGGTATCAGGGAGAAGCTGATGCCGACCGATCCGCTGGCCGGCAGCGCCCAGGACCTGGGTTATGGCCTGCCGCGATCGCTCGAACAATCGCTGGACCTGTTGCGCGACTGCAAGCCGCTGCACGAGATGATCGGCGGCCGCTTCGTCGACGCCTATATCGCGGTCAAGCGCAAGGAGTACCAGACTTTCTTCCGCGTCATCAGCTCGTGGGAGCGGGAGTTCCTGTTGTTGAACGTGTGACCAGCCACGGCGCTGGCGCCAACGCGATTACCTGATCGAATCTTTCCGGAGTGCGGTCCATGCAATACCTCGACACTCATGCCTTGCAGCAACTGGACGCGGCGCACCATCTGCATCCGTTCAACGACAATGCCGCGCTGGCCAGGAAGGGCACCCGCATCCTGACCCGCGGCGAGGGCGTCTACGTCTGGGACTCCGAAGGCAACAAGCTGCTCGACGCCTTCGCCGGACTGTGGTGCGTCAACATCGGCTACGGACGCAGGGAGCTGGGCGAAGTCGCGTCGCGGCAGATGACGCAGCTGGCTTACTACAACAGCTTCTTTTCCTGCACCACCGAGCCCACCGTGCGCCTGGCGGCGAAACTGGCCGAACTCACGCCGGGCGACTTGAACCACGCCTTTTTCAGCAATTCCGGTTCCGAGGCCAACGACACCATCGTGCGCATGGCCCGGCATTTCTGGGCGGTGCAGGGCCGGCCGCAGAAAAACGTCTTCATTGCCCGGCTCAATGGTTATCACGGGTCCACCGTCGCCGGCGCCAGCCTGGGCGGCATGCGCGGGATGCATGCGATGGGTGGCTTGCCGATTCCCAACATCGTGCACATCAACCAGCCGTACTGGTTTGGCGAAGGCGGCGAACTTGGGGCGGAGGAGTTCGGCCTGCAGCGCGCCCGCGAGTTGGAAGAAAAAATCCTCGAGCTCGGTCCGGACCGGGTTGCCGCGTTCATCGGCGAGCCCATCCAGGGCGCCGCCGGCGTGTTCGTGCCGCCGATGAGTTACTGGCCGGAAATCGAGCGCATCTGCCGCAAGTACGATGTCCTGCTGGTCGTCGATGAAGTGATCACCGGTTTCGGCCGCACCGGCCACTGGTTCGGCTCGGAGTATTTCGGCATCCAGCCCGACATCATGACCCTGGCCAAGGGCATCACCTCGGGCTACATCCCGCTGGGCGCGGTGATGTTCAACGACCGGATATCCAAGGTGCTGATGGAAGAGGGCGGCGAGCTGGCGCATGGCTACACCTACTCCGGCCACCCGGTGTGCACGGCGGTTGCGCTGGAGAACATCCGCATCCTGCAGGAGGAAAAGATCGTCGAGAATGTCCAGTCCAATACCGGCCCGTACCTGGCGCAGCGTTGGAAGGAGTTGGGCGAACATTCGCTGGTGGGCGAGTCGCGTCTGGTGGGCATGATGGGCGCGCTGGAATTGGTGCCGCGCAAATCCAGTCGGCAGTACTTCCCCGATCGCGGCGCCGTCGGCCAGATGTGCCGCGATTTCGCCCTGCGCAACGGCCTGATCCTGCGCGCGACCAACGATGCGATGCTGTTGTCGCCGCCGCTGGTCATCACCCGCGAGCAGATCGACGAACTGTTTGCGAAGACCTGGAAATCGCTCGACCAGACGGCGGCGGCGCTCGGCCTGAGCAACGCCGCGGCCTGACTTGTTTCATCTGCGGCCTGGCTGTATATGTTGGCTCGGCTCCGATTCGTTCAGATCCACTAGGGAGGGTAGGTAATGAAGCTTCGAATTCTTGCATTCACGATCACGGCGCTGATGTTGGCCGCTTGCAACAAGGAGCCGGCCGCGCCCGCCGCGCCAACCGCAGCGGCGCCGGCAGCGGCGACCCCCGCCGTGGTGACCGACGACGAGAAGGTCCTCAATATCTACAACTGGTCGGACTACATCGCCGAGGACACGATTGCCAATTTTGAAAAAGAAACCGGCATCAAGGTTACCTACGACGTGTTCGACAGCAATGAGTTGCTCGAAGCGAAGATGGTGTCCGGCAACACCGGCTACGACCTGGTTGTCCCGTCCCTGCAGTATCTGGCGCGACAGGTGCAGGCGGGCGTGTTCCAGCCGCTGGACAAGTCGAAGCTGAGCAACTACGGCAACCTCGATCCGGCAATCATGGCGCGTATCGCCAAGCTCGATCCGGACAATGCCCATGCCTTGAACTGGCTGTGGGGTACCACCGGCATCGGCTACAACGTGGCCAAGGTGGAAGCCGCGCTTGGGCCGAATGCGCCGGTCAACAGCTGGGATATCGTGTTCAAGCCCGAATTCATCTCCAAGCTGAAGAGCTGCGGTGTCGCCGTGCTCGACACACCGGGAGAGTTGCTGCCGATCGCGCTAAACTACCTGGGTGAAGATCCGAACAGCACCGATGAAACGGTGATTCGCAAGGGCGAAGCGTTGTTGACCAAGGTTCGCCCCTACATCACCGAATTCAATTCGTCGGAATACATCAACGAGCTCGCCAATGGCGACATCTGCCTGGCGGTGGGCTGGTCCGGCGACGTGTTCCAGGCGGCCAGCCGCGCCGAAGAGGCCAAGAACGGGATCGAAATCAAGTACAACATCCCGAAGGAAGGCGCGCCGATGTGGTTCGACATGATCGCCATCCCGAAGGACGCCAAGCATCCGATCAACGCGCATTTGTTCCTGGATTACATCCTGCGTGCCGAAGTCATGGCCGACATCAGCAACTATGTTGCCTATGCCAACGCCAACCAGGCGTCCACGCCGATGATCGACAAGAGCGTGCTGGAGAATCCGGGCGTCAATCCGCCGCCGGAAACGATGGCCAAGCTGTTTACCTTCGCCGTGGTGCCGCCTGAGACAGACCGCCTTTACACGCGGATATGGACCAAGCTCAAGACCGGCAAGTGACGTTCATCCCGGGGCAGGGCGATCCTGCCCCCTTCTTGCGAGAAGCTTCCCATGGCGTCTGAATCAGCGGGCGCGATGCCGGCATCGGTCGGTGGCAATGGCGCGGGCGGCAAGGCCGAGCGTCTCGGCGCCGAGTCCTATGTGCGGATGGAAAACATTCGCAAGGAATTCGACGGTTTCGTCGCGGTCGACGAAGTCACGCTGGACATCCGCCGCGGCGAGATATTTGCACTGCTGGGCGCGTCCGGCTGCGGCAAGTCGACCTTGCTGCGGGTACTGGCTGGTTTTGAACGGCCGACGCGCGGCAAAGTGCTGGTCGACGGGCAGGATTTGACGCCGCTGCCTCCGTACGATCGCCCGGTCAACATGATGTTCCAGTCCTATGCCCTGTTTCCGCACATGACGGTCGAGCAGAACATCGCCTTCGGCCTGAAGCAGGACAAGCATTCGCGGGACGAGATCAGCAAGCGCGTTGCCGAAATGCTCGGCATCGTGCAGATGAGCAAATTCGCCAAGCGCAAGCCGCACCAGCTTTCCGGCGGCCAGCAGCAACGGGTGGCGCTGGCGCGTTCGCTGGCCAAGAGTCCGAAATTGCTGCTGCTCGACGAGCCGATGGGTGCGCTCGACAAGAAGCTTCGCTCGCAGATGCAGCTGGAACTGGCCAATATCATCGAGAAGCTGGGCGTGACTTGCGTGATGGTCACCCACGACCAGGAAGAGGCGATGACCATGGCGCATCGCATCGCGATCATGGACGCCGGCCGGATCCTGCAGATCGGTACGCCGGACGAAATCTACGAGCAGCCGGCGAATCGATTCACCGCCGAATTCATCGGTTCGGTGAACCTGTTCGACGGCAAGATCCTGGACGACGAAAAGGATTTCGCGACCATCCGGTCGCCGGCGTTGGAGCTGCCCATCTTCGTCGGCCACGGCCTGACCGGATACGAAGGGCAGGAGGTGTCGTTCTCGCTGCGGCCGGAAAAGGTGTCGGTGAGCAAGGACGAACCCGCCGATCGGCACAACAAGGCCAAGGGCGTCATCGAGGACATCGCCTACTTTGGCAGTCATTCGGTCTATCACGTACGCCTGCCCAGCGGCTTCAAGGTCATGGCGAATTTCGTCAACACGCAGCGCTGGGCCTCCGAGCGCTTCACCTGGAACGATGAAGTCTGGCTGAGCTGGGGCGAAAACGCGGGCGTGGTGCTCACCTCATGAAGGCAGGCCTCCGCCGCTGGCTGCCAGGGCCGCGATGGCTGGTCATCGCGCCGCCTTACCTGTGGATGCTGTTGTTCTTCGCTATTCCCTTTGCCATCGCGCTGAAGATTTCCTTCAGCCACTCGCTGATCGCGATGCCGCCGTATTCCGACCTGGTCAGCTGGGATGGCAAGGACCTGAGCGTTTCGCTCAACCTCAACAACTATCTGTTCCTGTTCACCGAAAGTCTTTACTACAGCGCCTACATCAGCTCGCTGAAGATCGCCGTGATCTCGACCCTGCTGTGCCTGCTGGTCGGCTATCCGATTGCCTACGCCATCGCGCGGATGCCGCCGGCAACGCGCAACGTGGCGTTGATGCTGGTGATATTGCCCTCCTGGACGTCGTTCCTGATCCGGATCTACGCCTGGATCGGCATCCTCAAGAACAACGGCCTGCTGAACAATTTCCTGATCTGGATCGGCGTCATCGACGAGCCGCTGCAGATCCTGCACACCAACGTCGCGATCTACATCGGCATCGTCTACGCGTACCTGCCGTTCATGGTGCTGCCGCTCTATACCAACCTGGTGAAGCTCGATATGCGCTTCCTGGAGGCAGCCTACGACCTCGGAGCCCGGCCCTGGAAAGTATTCCTGCGGATCACCTTGCCGCTATCGCGGTCGGGCATCATCGCCGGCTCCATGCTGGTGCTGATTCCAGTGGTTGGTGAATTCGTCATTCCGGCCCTGCTCGGCGGACCGGATACCTTGATGATCGGCAAGATTCTCTGGGATGAGTTCTTCAGCAACCGCGACTGGCCGGTGGCCTCGGCGGTGGCGACGATCATGCTGGTCCTGCTCCTGGTGCCGATCGTGATTTTCTACCACTACGAGTCGAAGGAACTGGAGAGCAAGCTGACATGAGCCGCCGCGCCGGACTGTCGCCGATGCTGAAGACGATGCTGATCCTGGGCTTCGTATTCCTGTATGCGCCGATCCTCAGCCTGGTCATCTACTCCTTCAACGAGTCGAAGCTGGTTACCGTCTGGTCGGGATTCTCGATCAAGTGGTACGGCGAGTTGTTCGCGGACGAAGGAATCATGAAGGCGGCCTGGGTCAGCATTCGCATCGCCTTCTTCACGGCGACCGCATCGGTGGTGCTGGCGACCGTTGCGGCGATGATCATGACCCGCTTCCGCCCGTTCCGCGGCAAGACGCTGTTTGGCGCCCTGATCACCGCGCCGCTGGTGATGCCCGAAGTGATCACTGGGCTTTCGATCCTGCTGCTGTTCGTGTCCCTGGGCATGGCGCGCGGCATGACCACCATCTGGATTGCCCACGTCACGTTTTGCGTGGCCTTCGTCACCGTCGTGGTGTCCTCGCGCCTGGGCGAGCTGGACAAGTCGGTCGAAGAAGCTGCCATGGACCTGGGCGCCAACCGGGTCAAGGTGTTTTTCCTGATCACCTTGCCGATCATTATGCCGGCGCTCATTTCCGGCTGGCTGCTTGCGTTTACGCTGTCCATCGACGACCTGGTGGTGGCCAGCTTCGTGTCGGGACCGTCCTCGACGACTTTGCCGATGAAGGTGTTCTCCTCGGTGCGCCTGGGCCTGAGCCCGAAGATCAATGCGCTGGCCACCCTGATGATCCTGGCGGTTTCCATCGCCGCGATGATCGCCTGGTGGCTGATGGCCCGCGATGAGAAGCGGCGTCAATTGGATATGCAGATGGCCCTGCAACAGGGCTGAGCGAGGGACCAACAATGAGCGTGGAAATCACCAATCCGTGGACCGGTCAGGTCGACTACCGTTACCAGTACGTGGACTCGGTCAAGGTCGAGGAAATCCTGGCGAAGTCGCAGGCCGCCTTTGGCCTCTGGTCGGCGCTTAGCCTGGACCAGCGTGCGGCCTTCCTGCGGCGGGTCGGCGCGCAATTGCGCGAGCACCGACAACGCATCGCCGGCCTTATGTCGGCGGAGATGGGCAAGCTGCAGCGCGAGGCGCTGGCCGAGATCGAGAAATGCGCTGGCGCCTGTGATTACTATGCGCTGCACGCCGGTGACTACCTGCGCGACCAGCCGATAGCCACCGAAGCCACGCGCAGCTATGTCAGTTACGAGCCGCTTGGCTGCGTGTTCGCGGTGATGCCGTGGAATTTTCCGATCTGGCAGGTGTTCCGTTTCCTGGCGCCGGCGCTGATGGCGGGCAATGTCGCCTTGCTCAAACATGCGACCAATGTTCCGCGCTGCGCCGACGCCATCGCCGAAATGCTCGATCGTGCGGGCGTGCCTGAGGGCGTGTTCGGTGTCTTGCATATCGACAACGAGATGGCCGCGAAAGTGATCGCCGATCCGCGTGTGCAGGCGGTGACGCTCACGGGCAGCGAGCGGGCGGGGCGATCGGTCGCCGCGACGGCCGGCAAGCACCTGAAGAAATGCGTCATGGAACTCGGCGGCAGCGATCCCTTCGTGGTACTGGACGATGCCGACCTCGACCAGACGATTCCGATGGCGGTCAGTTCGCGCTTTGCCAATGCCGGGCAGACCTGTATCGCCGCCAAGCGTTTCATCGTTACGGAAAAGATCGCCGACGAGTTCGTGCGCCGCTTCGTCGAGGCGGCGGGAAAATTGCAGGTCGGCGATCCGAACGACGCGGCCACGACCCTGGCGCCGATGGTGCGCGCCGACCTGCGCGAGGAATTGCACGGACAGGTGCGCAAGAGCATTGCCGCTGGCGCGAAGGCCTTGCTCGGCTGCGAGCCCGGGCACGGCGCCAGTCACTATCCCGCTTCGATTCTTGATTTCGTCAAACCCGGCATGCCCGCGTACAGCGAAGAGTTGTTCGGCCCGGTGGCCAGCGTAATCCGGGTCAAGGACGACGCGGAAGCCGTGCGTGTCGCCAACGACACCAGCTTCGGCCTGGGCGCCAGCGTGTGGACGAGGGACAAGGCGCGTGGCGAGGCGGTCGTGCGCCAGATCAAGGCCGGCGCCTGCTTCGTCAACGCCATCGTGCGCAGCGACGTGCGTCTGCCATTCGGCGGCACCAAATCCTCCGGCTTCGGCCGTGAACTCGCCGAACATGGCATTCATGAGTTCATGAACATCAAGACGATTTACGTGGAATGACCGCGGAGTCGTCCGGGCGGTGATACGGGCGAGGTGAGTCGAACTCTATTGAGCCTGGGGTTCGAGGAGACGATCGTCAGTCTCGCCCATGCGCAGCAGCAAGGCGCCGAGGCTGCGCAGGTCCTGGTCGTTGTGCGCGAGCACCCGGCGTAAATCGCGCGCGCTGCCGCCGCGCAGGTAGTCGCGCCAGGCGCGTGGCGCTTCCGAACCGGGAAGGTCGTCGTCGCGCACCACGCCAAGCCATTGCCGCTCCACGGTCGCCAGGCGGCAGTTTTTCCATACGCCGCGGAAACGGCGGCGGACGGGAAACAGCAGGTCCAGGTGGCGAAGACCGGCCATGGGATTGGGCATGCGCGCCAGGCGATAGCGCGTGGCCAACAGTGGCGAGTCGTAGCAACGGCCGTTGTAACTCACCAGCACCGTGTCCGGTCGCAACCAGCTGGCGAAAGTTTCCAGCATCGCTGTTTCGCCAGCGATCGTGGTCAGGTAGAGCTGGCGGACGCGCAAACTTTGGCCGAGCCAGTCGGCGGCGCCGATCATGAAGGCGCGGGTGCCGGTACCACCAGCTAGCCCGGTGGTTTCCGTGTCGAAATGCAGCAGGTGCTGGCGCGGAATCACTCCGAAATTGATTCGCGGTCGCCTCCTCTCCGCGGCGTGTGCGCGCGCCGACGCAACGTCGGCGAAGCGGGCGCAGACCTCTGCGGGCACGTCATCCCAATGGTAGTGATGTTCCAGGTACAGGACGCCAGGCGCGATTTCCGCACCCGGCAACTCCCGATCAGCGCTCGGCAACGCACCGACGCGGGGCAGGTTCAATCGTGTGCGTATGCCCAGCAATCGCCGCAGTTCTTCCGGCACCGGACTGCGTGGCAATTCGACGACGACTCCCGACTGCTTTCGCAGCATGGCGATCTGACTGGCCAGGGCGCTCATGCGCGCACCAGCAATTCCAGCACTCGCGCCGCCAGGAATTTCGGCGATTCGACACTGGTTTCGTCGGCGGCCAGCACCGGTCCGACGCAGGCCGGACAACCGCCGCTGCAATCGCAGCCGTCGACCAATTCGATGGCCCGGGCCAGCAACTCCGACTGCCGTCGCCACAGCGGCTCGCTCAAGCCGACGCCACCGGGAAAATTGTCGTAGAGGAATACCGTCGGTGTGAACACCGCGGCGACCTCGGGTGCGGACACGCTGCCATCGTCCACGCGCAGTTGGCCGCGGCCGCGGGAATCGGCCACGGCAAACCAGGCGCCGTCGCCGCTGCCGACCGCCTTCTGCAGGTCGCGGGCTTCGGCCATCACTGCCACGGTAGCAACCACGTGCAGCGCATACGCCGCGCCCAGGAAACCGTCCAGCGCCGCCTGTCGCGACGAGAACGCCTGGTCCAGCGCTGATTGCGGCAACTGCCACCAGGCCGCCGTCGTGTGCAGTTCCTGGTCGGGCAGGTTGACCGGACCGTAGCCGATGTTTTCATGCGTGTAGTAACGGATTTTCTTGTAGCCGGAAACGCGCCGGACCACGTGCACCTCGCCATGCTGGGCACTGCCGGCGCCGGCGATCGCGCCGTCGAAGCGTTCCAGCACCTTGAGCTTGGTGTAGTCGATGGCATCGGTGTAGTAGTCGACATGGGTACGCGTGACGAACGCCTTGCGTCCCTCCCAGTCCAGTTTTTCCACTTGGTAGGGCGTCGACTGGATCATGTGGATGGCGCCTTCGTACAGCGTCAGTGCCGCCGCCGAATAATCCACTTCGGCGATGATGCTCTGGCGGCCGTCGCTGCGATCGACGACGACGAAGTTGCCGTCCGCCACCGAGCGCAGCGACACGGCATTGGCCGGGTAGCTGTCGGCGATCCATTCCCAGTGCCCGTTCTCGCGGTGCAGGACATCGCTTTCGCCGAGCAATTCGAGATAGGGCTCGGCATCGATCGGGCCGAAGCGTTCGCCGCGCATGAATGGCAATTCGAACGCTGCGCAGCGGATATGGTCGAGCAGGATCAGCGGCTGGTCGGGATGGATGCGCGCGTGCTCCGGACTGGCATTGGCAAAGAACTCGGGATGACGGATCAGGTACTGATCGAGCGGCTGGCTGCTGGCCACCAATACGCCGAGTGAGGACTTCTGTCGGCGGCCGGCACGCCCGAAGCGTTGCCAGGTCGCGGCCACGGAACCTGGGTAGCCGTTGAGGATCACTACGTCCAGGCTGCCGATGTCGACGCCCAGTTCCAGCGCCGAGGTGCTGACGATGCCGTCGATGCGGCCATCGCGCATCGCCTTTTCGGCATCGCGGCGCTCGGTCGGCAGATAGCCGCCGCGGTAGGCGCGGATGCGCGCCGGCTTGCGCGGGTCGTGGTCGAACACGTCCTTGAGGTACTTGGTCAACACCTCGACCATGGTCCGGGACTGCGCGAACACCAGCGTCTTGAGCCCCGCACGGATCGCCAGGCGGGCGATGCGGTTGCTCTGCGAACGGGCCGAGGCGCGCAGGCCGAGATCGGGATTGACCACCGGCGGATTCCACAGCAACACATGCTTATCGCCGGTCGGTGCGCCGCTTTCGGTAATGGCGGTGACTTCATGCTCGATCAGCGCTTCGGCATGCGCCTGCGGATTGCCGATGGTCGCCGAGCACAGGATGAACTGCGGCGTGGCGCCATAGAACGCGCAGACCCGCTTGAGCCGGCGCAACACATCGGCCACGTGCGAGCCGAACACACCGCGATACATGTGGATTTCGTCGATCACCACGTACTGCAGGTTCTCGAAAAACTGCGCCCACTTGGTGTGATGCGGCAGGATCGCCTGGTGCAGCATGTCGGGATTACTGACCACGATATCGCCGTGCAGCCGGATCGCCTGCCGGGCATCGCCCGGCGTATCGCCGTCGAAGGTATAGGCCTTCACGCCCAGATTGCCGGCACGATTTAGTTCGAGCAGCTCGGCCACCTGGTCCTGCGCCAGCGCCTTGGTCGGAAACAGATACAAAGCCTTGGCCTGTTTGGCCATGGCGCCAGCGACGACCGGCAAGGTGTAGCACAGACTCTTGCCCGAGGCCGTTGGCGTCACGATCACGACATGCTTGCCTTCGCGCACCGCGTGCCAGGCTTCCGACTGATGACTGTAGAGCTGGTCGATGCCGCGCGTGCGCAGCGCGGCTGCCAGCGTGGCGGGCAAATCGCGGGGCAGGGGCGCGTAGACGCCGGCGCGCCCGGGGACCAGCACCGAGCCGGTAATGCGATCGGCATATTTCGCCTGCAGGCGATGGCTGAGGTGTTGGCTGTTGCCACTGACGACCGGCGCCGCGATGTCGTCGTCGAGCAAGGGCAGGGTGGAAAGCGCATCCATGGGAAAAGGCCGACTGTGGGGGCCTTTGTTTTAGGCGCGGGCTATCTCACCCGGTGAGACACAAGCTTGGACTCCCTTGCGCCCGGAATGCTTCGGTACTCGATCAGCCGCCTTTTTGCTCCGCGACCCAGTGTTCAATCGGCGCCGGCCGGCCGAGCAGATAGCCTTGCCCAAACTCGCAGCCCATGGCCAGCAGCACGTCGAGCTCCGCCTGGGTTTCGATACCTTCGGCGATGACCTGCATGCCCAGCGCGCGGGCCAGCGCCAGCATCGCCACCACCACGGTCGAGCTGGTGTTCTGCTCGCCTTTGCCCAGTTCGGAAACGAAGGCGCGGTCGATCTTCAACATCCGCAGCGGGAATTTGTGCAGATAGTTGAGCGAGGAATAACCAGTGCCGAAATCGTCGAGCGCTGCCCCGACGCCTGCCGTGCGCAAGCGGTCCAGCGTGGCGCAGACGCGTTCCGGATTGTCGAGCAGCGAGCCTTCGGTGACCTCAGTGAGCAAGCGCGCGGTGGACAACCCGGTGCGGCGCAGCAGGTCGAGCAGTCGGGTGTCGAAATCCAGGCGCTTGAAATGCAGTGGCGAGACGTTGATGGTCAGGAACGTGCGGCTGTGCCCGAGCTTCGCCGCCAAACTGCAGCTGAGCTCGAACATCCGCCAATCGATTGCCTCGATGCTGCCGTTGTTTTCGGCAATGGCCAGGAAATCGGCCGGGCCGATCACGCCGCGCGTGGGATGGTTCCAGCGGATCAGCGCCTCGTAACCGACGGTTTCGCGGGTATCCAGGCGAACGATCGGCTGGAAATGCGGTTCGAATTGATCGTGCTGCAAGGCCAGCCGCAATTCGCCCTCCATGGTCAACACGTTCACGGCGTTCTTCTGCAGGCTTTCGTCGAACAGCTCGAACCGGTTGCGGCCCAGCTCCTTCGCGCGATAAAGGGCGGTGTCGGCGTCCTTGAGCACTTCGTCGGCCTGGCTGTAACGCCGGTCGCCGATGGCGATACCGATGCTTGCCGAGGGTTGCAGTTCCTTGCCGGCAACATGCAGGGGCGCGCCGAGTGCGGCAATGATTCGTTGCGCGACCTTCACCGCAGTGGAGGGGATTTCCACGTCTTCGAGCAGGATGGCGAATTCGTCGCCGGACAGCCGGGACACGACATCGGGCTCGCGCACGCAAGTAAGCAGGCGGCGCGAAA
>JBAZBG010000018.1:0-13346 GCA_041671585.1 Arenimonas sp.
TGGCGTTTTGGCCCGGCCAGCCGTGGGACGTGCGCTTGTTCGCCTTCGCGCTGGCGGGCGCGTGCGCTGGCTTTCTTCCGCTCAATTTGCCCAAGGCCAGGGTATTTCTCGGCGATGTCGGCAGCCACGTTCTGGGCGCAGCTGTGTTCGGATTAATGTTGCTGGCCTGGCGGAGCGGGACCATCGACGTGCTCCAGGCGTTGTTGCTGGGGACAGTGTTGTTGCTGGACAGCGGCTACACCTTGTTGCGACGGCTGCTGGGAGGGCGCAAGTTCTGGCGCGCGCATCGCGACCACCTGTATCAATACGCCGTGCGCCGCGGCCATTCGCATGTGCGGGTATGTCTGTCCTATGCGGCGGGCACGGTCATCTCCATCGCGCTGGCGCTATCGGCCAATGGCAGTCGTTCAAGCATCGTTCTGGCGGGCTTGCTTATATTGAACTGGTTGCTCGGGACGCTGGTCTATTTCGGGCTCAGACAATATTGGTTGAATCCGAGCACTCACAGGGGACGTGATGCATGAGTAGACGCTGGCCCTTGCTTGCCCAACTGCCGCGCCTGATGGTGGTCCTGCACGACCTGCTCATGGTCGGGTTGACGTGGATGCTGCTGCGCTGGTTCGCCGGCCAGGCGGGTGCGCCGCCGTCCATTTTCCTTTCGCAGGAATTGGCGATCGTCGTGGTCATCCAGGGCGTGGTGTTTTGGCGCGTCGGCCTGTACCGCGGCGTGTGGCGCTTCGCCAGCGTGCCGGACCTGTTCAACATCACCAGCGCGGCGTTTATCGGCATTCTCCTGATCGTCCCCACCTTCATGGTGCTGGGAATGGTTACCGATATCCCGCGCCGCGTGCTGGTCCCGTATCCCTTGTTCCTGATCCTGAGCCTGGGTTTGCCGAGATTGGCGTACCGCCTGTGGAAGGACAACAGTCTGGCTTCATCGCGAAAGGCCGACGCCACCCGCGTTCTCATTCTTGGCGCCGGCCGCGCCGGAGAAATGCTCCTGCGCGAATTGCGCGGCCAGGATCGTTACCACGCCGTCGGACTGCTCGACGATACCGCCGCCCTCAAGGGGGCGAATATCCAGGGCGTGCAAGTCCTCGGCACGCTCGATGACCTGACCAAGGTGGCGCGCGAGACCGCGGCAACGCTGCTGGTCATCACCATGCCCTCAGCCAACGCCACGCAGATGCGCCGGGTGGTGGCGCTTTGCGACCAGACCGGCCTGCCGTTCCGGAAGGTTTCCCGGCTCGCCGATCAGCTCGAACACGATATTGGCGCGTTCGAGCTCAGGGAAGTGGCCATCGAGGACTTGCTCGGCCGGGCGGCGGTGCAGTTCGATTGGCGGCTGGTGCACGACTGTTTCGGCGCGCGCACGGTAATGATCACCGGCGCCGGCGGATCGATTGGCTCCGAGCTGGCGCATCAGTGCGCGCAGGCCGGAGTCGGGCGCCTGTTGCTGCTCGAACGGGACGAGCGGGCGCTGGAAGAAGTCACGCGCAGGATTCGGGAGCGCTTTCCCAACTTGAACCTGCAACCGATGCTGGCCGATTGCGCGGATGCGAATGCCTATCGGTCCAGGCTGTCGGAACTCGATTTCGTGTTTCACGCCGCCGCCTGCAAACAGGTTCCCCTGCTGGAATCGCAAGTGCGCGAGGCGCTACGCAACAACGTCCGGGCTACCGCGACGCTGGCGCGTGCCTGCCGGGCGGCGAACGTGCGCAATTTCCTGCTGATATCCACCGACAAGGCGATCGAGCCGGTCAGCGTCCTGGGCGCCAGCAAGCGCCTCGCGGAACTGGCTTGCCAGGCGGTATTTTCCGATAGCGCCAGCTGTCTGGCGATTGTCCGTTTTGGCAATGTGCTCGATTCAGCCGGAAGCGTCGTCCCGCTTTTTCGCGAGCAGATCGCTCGCGGAGGACCAGTCACGGTCACGCATCCGGAGGTCACGCGTTACTTCATGACCATCCCCGAGGCATGCCAGCTGATCTTGCAGACGTCCAATCTTTCGGTCTCCACGGCCACGGTTTTCACCCTGGACATGGGCCAGCCGGTGGCCATTAGCGACCTGGCCGAGCAAATGATCAGGCTTGCCGGCAAACATCCGGGTACCGACATCGCCATCGAGTACACGGGCTTGCGCCCGGGTGAGAAACTGCACGAAACTGTCTTCCATCCGGAAGAGCGTCATTCGCATACCGCCAATACCCGCGTCCTGCGTTCCGAACTGCGGGCCGTGGATCCGGTGGCGATGAACCGTATCCTTGAGCGGCTTGATGTCTTGCTCACGGCTTCCAACGATAATGAGGCATTCAAGACGTTCCTGCGCGAGACAGTTCACGACTACCGGCCTGCCGGCGGCAACGTTATTTCGATATCGAGTCACAACAAGGCATTGACCCATCGATGAGTTTTCGTATCCGCAAGGCGGTTTTCCCCGTGGCCGGACTTGGCACGCGTTTTCTTCCAGCCACGAAGACCGTTCCGAAGGAGATGCTTCCGGTCATCGACAAGCCGTTGATCCAATACGCGGTCGACGAAGCCATCGAAGCGGGTTGCGATACGATGATCTTCGTCACCAACCGGTACAAACATTCGGTTGCCGACTATTTCGACAAGGCCTACGAGCTGGAGCAGAAGCTGGAAAAGGCCGGCAAGGGTGAACTGCTGTCGCTGATTCGTGACGTGCTGCCACCCAAGGTGCGGGCGGTCTTCGTCACCCAGGCCGAGGCGCTGGGGCTGGGTCACGCCGTGCTCTGCGCGCGGCCCGTGGTCGGCAACGAACCCTTCGCGGTCTTGCTGGCAGACGACCTGATCTGGAACCGCGGACCCGGTGCCCTCAGCCAGATGGCGGAACTCGCCGAGCGCGAATCGGCCAGCGTCATCGCGGTCCAGGATGTGCCGCACGACCAGACTGGAAGCTACGGCATCGTCGCCACGAGCGAGTTCGGCAATCACCACGGCGTCATTTCGGCCATCGTGGAAAAGCCCAGCCCGGATGTCGCTCCGAGCAATCTTGCCGTCGTGGGCCGGTACATCCTGAGCCCGCGAGTTTTCGAGATGCTGGAGAACACCACCGCCGGCGCTGGCGGGGAGATCCAGCTTACCGACGGCATTGCCGCGTTGTTGAAGCAGGAGCGCGCGCTGGCATATCGCTTCCAGGGCCGGCGCTTCGATTGCGGCAGCAGGATCGGGCTGGTCGAAGCGACTATCCAGTACGCGTTGGACCACGACGATCTGGCGGAGGCCGCCAGGGCTTACATGATCGACGCGCTGAAGCGCTGATCGTTTACACCGAGAAGAATAGCCAGATTCCCCAACCAATCAGCGCAGCCGCGAGAACGGCCAGCGCCATCGCGCCGGCGTTGAGCTGCGTGACCAGTGAGTCGGCCGACGTCAGGTAACGGATGCGCACATCGGCGGAGGTCCGCATCGAAGCCGGCGGCCAACGACGCTCGGCCTTGCTGGCTTTCGCCATCCGATACAGCCATTGGGCAAATCCCGCCGCGGCGGCGCCAAGCAACAGACACAGGCCGGCCAACAGCCTGTGCAGCGAAGCCTCGTAGCTCACCGGATCGCCATGGGCCGCGCTGGCATCCAGCTGGCGCAGCCAAACCTGGAGTCCGGCGAGCGCCAGGACGCCGACAACCACCGCGATGCCAAGAAAAATCTGCATCTGCCGGCGATAGACCGGATCGGCGCGGTGAAATTCGCCGTTGTTGCGTTGTTCGCTCATACCATCCCCTCGCGACCGCGTGGCGACAGATTACAGCGATTCGAAAATTCCCGCCGCGCCCATGCCGGTGCCGATGCACATGGTGACCATGCCGTATTTCTGCTTGCGCCGCTGCAGACCGTGGGTAAGCGTGGCCACGCGCACCGCGCCGGTCGCACCCAAGGGGTGACCCAGGGCGATGGCGCCGCCGAGGGGATTGACCTTCGCCGGGTCCAGCCCAAGGTCGCGGATCACTGCCAGCGCCTGCGCCGCGAAGGCTTCGTTGAGTTCGATCCAGTCGATCTGGTCGCGGCTCAAGCCCGCCTGCTTGAGCGCTTTCGGAATCGCTTCCTTGGGCCCGATGCCCATGACTTCCGGCTTGACGCCGGCGACCGAGAATCCGACGAAGCGGGCCAGCGGCGTGAGGCCGTAGTCCTTGATCGCCTGGGCCGAGGCCAGCAACACCGCGCCGGCGCCATCGGACATTTGCGAGCTGTTGCCTGCGGTCACGCTGCCGCCGTTGCGGAACACCGCGCGCAACTTGGCCAGGCCTTCGGCGCTGGTATCCGGGCGCGGACCTTCGTCGTCGCTGATCAGGATCTGGCGCAGGGCGATCACATTGCTGCCCAGCACCGGCCGATTGGAAACCACGCTGTATGGCGAGATTTCCGCCTTGAACTCACCACCGGCGATCGCCGCCAGCGCCTTCTCGTGCGAGGCCAGCGCAAACGCATCCTGGTCCTCGCGGGAAACCTTCCATTGCTCGGCCACTTTCTCGGCCGTGATACCCATACCGTAGGCGATGGCGATGTGCTCATCCTCGAACACGCTCGGGCTCATGGCGATCTTGTTGCCCATCATCGGCACCATGCTCATCGACTCGACGCCGCCAGCGAGCATCAGGTCGGCTTCGCCGAGGCGAATGCGGTCGGCGGCCAGGGCCACGGCCTGCAGGCCGGAAGAGCAGAAGCGGTTGATGGTCTGCGCGGCGATGGAGTCGGGCAGGCCGGCCAGCAACGCGCCGATGCGGGCCACGTTCATGCCTTGCTCGCCCTCGGGCATGGCGCAGCCGATGATGATGTCTTCAATGCGCTTGGTGTCGATGCCGGGCGCCTGGGCGACGACGGCTTTCAGCACGTGCGCCAGCAGGTCGGCGGGATGGGCGTTGCGAAATGCGCCGCGCGGCGCCTTGCCGACCGGCGTGCGGGTGGCGGCGACGATGTAGGCGTCCTGGGTTTGCTTAGACATTTGAGTGATCTCCTGGATTCGTCGGCGCTTAGTTGCGCAGCGGCTTGCCGTTCTTGAGCATGTACGCGATGCGTTCCTGGGTCTTGGGCAACTGCGCCAAGGCCACGAAGTGTTCGCGCTCGAGTTTGAGCAGCCATTCCTCGTCGACCAGCGAACCGCGATCGACGTTGCCGCCGCACAGGCAGGTGGCGATCCGCGTGGACACCTCCATGTCGTGTTCCGAAATGAAGCGGCCCTCGAGCATGTTCACCAGCATCATCTTGAAGGTCGCGATGCCGACATCGCCGGCGACCGGGATCTGCTTGGGCGGCAGCATCGGCCGATAGCCCGATTCGGCCATGGCGCGCGCCTGCTGCCTGGCCACGTGCAGGAGTTCGTACTGGTTGAACACCACCACGTCGTTGTCGCGCGCCAACTTGAGTTCCTTCGCTTCCAGCGCCGATGCGGAAACCTTGCCCATCGCGACGGCCTCGAAATACGGCTTCAGGCCGGCGAAGACATCGCCGCCGGGGCCCGCGGCCAAGCCGACGCGCGTGGCGATTTCCTTCAGGCCACCGCCGGCCGGCAGCAGGCCGACGCCAGCCTCGACCAGGCCGACATAGCTCTCCAGGGCAAACACGGTGCGCGCCGAGTGCATCTGGAATTCGCAGCCGCCACCCAGCGCCAGGCCACGAACTGCGGCGATCACCGGCACCAGCGAATACTTGATGCGCTGGCTGGTCGCCTGGAACGTCGCGACCATGGCCTCGAACTCGCCCAGCTTGCCGGCGGCCAAAGACGCCATCGCGCCGGACAAGTCCGCGCCCGCCGAAAATGGTTCCTTCGTTTGCCAGATCACCAGACCCTGGAAGTCTTTCTCGGCGACATCGATGGCCTGGCGAATGCCAGCCAACACGCCGTCACCGACGGTGTTCATTTTCGACTTGAAGCTGAGCACGGCGATGCCGTCGCCGTCGTGCCACATGCGCACGGAATCGGTCTCGAACACCGTTTCGCCCGGCGCAAAAACCTCGCCCAGGACCGGGTCGGGAAAACGCTGGCGTTGATAGACCGGATTGCTCGATCGCGGCACCTGCGCCTTGCGCGCCGGGCTGAAGCTGCCCGCCGCGTCGTGCACACCCTGGCGACCATCCACGGCCCATGCGGGCAGGGGAGCGCTGGACATGCTCTTGCCCGCGGCGATGTCCTCGTTGATCCAGCTCACGACTTGCTGCCAGCCCGCGGCCTGCCAGGTTTCGAACGGGCCGAGGTTCCACCCGTAGCCCCAGCGGATCGCCAGGTCGACATCGCGGGCGGTGTCGGCAATCGACTCGAGATGGAAGGCGCTGTAGTGGAACAGGTCGCGGAAACAGGACCACAGGAATCGCGCCTGCGGATGCTCGGACCCGCGCAAGCGGGCAAACTTTTCGGCCGGATTCTTGATCTTGAGAATTTCGACGACTTCCGGTGCCGCCTCCCCAGTCGCCGGACGATAGTCCTGCGCCTTGAGGTCGAGCACGACAATGTCCTTGCCGCGTTTCTGGAAGATGCCGGCGCCGGTCTTCTGGCCCAGCGCGCCTTTCTCGATCAAAGCCTGCAGCCACTCCGGCGCCTTGAAGTAGCCGTGCCAGGGGTCGTCGGGCAGGGTGTCGGCCATGGTCTTGATGACATGCGCCATGGTGTCGAGGCCGACGACGTCGGAAGTTCGGTACGTCGCCGATTTCGGACGGCCGACCAGCGGGCCGGTCAGCGCATCGACCTCATCGAAACCCAGGCCGAAGGCAGCCGTATGATGCAAGGTCGAAAGAATCGAGAACACGCCGATGCGGTTACCGATGAAGTTGGGCGTGTCCTTGGCGTAAACCACGCCCTTGCCGAGCGTGGTCACCAGGAACGACTCGAGCCCTTCGAGCACCGATGCATCGGTCTTCACGCACGGAATCAACTCCGCCAGATGCATGTAGCGCGGCGGATTGAAGAAATGCACGCCGCAAAAACGATGATGAAGTGATTCATCAAGAACATCAGATAAAGCATTGATTGATAAGCCGGATGTGTTCGAAGCAAGAATCGCATTTGGCGCGACGAATGGCAGGATCCTGGCGTACAGGTCCTTCTTCCAGTCCAGCCGTTCCGCGATGGCCTCGATGATCAGGTCGCAGCCCTTGAGCAACTCGAGGTGCTCGTCGTAGTTGGCTGGCGTGATCGCCGCGGACTTGTCTTTGGCCGCGAGCGGCGACGGCGACAGCTTGGCGAGATTGGCGATTGCCTTATTGACGATGCCGTTGCCGTCGCCATCCTTCCCGGCGAGGTCGAACAGGACAGTCTCGACATTGGCGTTGACCAGATGGGCGGCGATTTGCGCGCCCATCACGCCGGCGCCGAGGACGGCCACCTTGCGGATTCGAAGTTGCGACATGGGATTGCTCCGTGGGGAGGATGTGAAAGGGGGGCGCTTGGCCGCGGGCCAGGATTTCAGCCGGCGCGCAGGCCGGCGGCGGCGAAGCGGATCAGCTGCTCGGCAGCCTTGTCGCAGTGGGTCTTCTCGGAAACACCCGCCGGGCGCTTGATCAGGCCGAAATCGGCCATCGCATAGGTGAGCGCGCCGGCCACGAAGTCCATGCGCCAGTACAGCTCCTCCTTGCCCAATTGCGGCAGGCAGCGCGCGATGGCCTTGGCGAACTCGCGCAGCACCTGGCCGTAATTGTCGGACAGGAATTTCCGCAGGCGATCGTTCTTTTCGGCGTAGGCGCGTGCCAGGACGCGGACGAAGGCCGACCCATGGCGATCCAGGGTCAAGGCCAGGGCAGGCTGGATGAACGCGGCCAGCACCGGCTCCAGCTCGCCCGGGTGTTCTTCCTGGGCCAGTCGCAGCTCGGCGATCCGGCGCTCGCTCATCTCGTCCATGCGGCGGCGGAAGACCTCGTTGACCAGGTTTTCCTTCGACCCGAAGTGGTAATTGACGGCCGCGATGTTGACGTCGGCCCGACTGGTCACCTGGCGCAGGGACGTGCCGGAAAACCCGTGCTGGGCGAACAGCTCTTCGGCCGCCCCCAGAATCCGGTCCTTGGTATTGAAATGCGTAGTAGTCATATCGGACTCGGCTCGATTGAAACGACTGTTTCAATCATAAATTGCAGCACCCGTTGGGTCAACCCGCCTTGCCCTTGTGGGAGCGGCTTCAGCCGCGATGCCCTTAGCTTCTCGCTCCCCTATTCACCGCCCAGAACCAGCACGCGCCCGCCGGCCCCAGGACCTGATCGCTTTTCGGGCATGGGAAACATGCTGTTTCCATGCCCGCGCCGGCCATCCCTCGGCAACTGCTCCTGCGTTGCTCCACCTCCTGCATCCATGCAGTCGTGGCCGGCTTGTCGCAATCAGGCCCTGTGTCCGACGTGCGGCCTGCTCGAGTCGGGCTTGTTTGATTCTGGAGCGAGACTCCCCGGCCAACGGCAGCGACCGTACTTGGTCCGAACTTGGCAGCAAAGCCGCAATCTTCTCTCCAGGAAACGATCACCGATTTCGAAGCTGTCAAAGCATCGCTCCACCCCTCAGTCCCCATCAAACAGTCGGGAGCGCGGCGTTCGCGATGGTCGAGGGAGGGTTTGATGGGTTTGATGGAAGGTAGGTTGGAGAAGGGCGAGGGGCATCGCGGCTGAAGCCGCTCCCACGGATAGGTGGGAAGTTGGCTGCGGTTTCGACGCTAAACCCGCGTTTCAAGAAGGGTTTCGTGGTAAATTCACCGGGTTTTCCCTAACCTTTACCCGGAGCAATTGTCATGGCGCTGGAGCGCACCATTTCCATCATCAAACCCGACGCAGTCGCCAAGAATGTCATCGGCCAGATTTATTCCCGTTTTGAGTCTGCCGGTCTGAAAGTCGTCGCGGCCAAGATGAAGCATCTCTCGCGCAAGGAAGCCGAAGGTTTCTACGCCGTCCATCGCGAACGTCCGTTTTTCAACGCACTGGTCGAGTTCATGACCTCGGGCCCGGTGATGATCCAGGTGCTCGAAGGCGACAACGCCGTCAGCGTCAATCGCGACCTCATGGGCGCCACCAATCCGAAGGACGCCGCGGCCGGAACCATCCGCGCGGATTTCGCTCAAAGCATCGACGCCAATGCGGTACATGGTTCCGACAGCCTGGAGAATGCCGCGATTGAAACCGCCTATTTCTTCGCGGCCACCGAACTCTGCCCGCGCTGAACCAGGAAACAAACGTGACCGAGGTCGTTGCCAAGACCAATTTGCTCGACCTCGATCGCCCGGGTCTTGAGAGCTTTTTCGCCGACACGCTCGGCGAAAAGCGCTTCCGCGCCCACCAGGTGATGAAGTGGATGTATCACCGCCACGTCACCGATTTCAATGAAATGACCGACCTGGGCAAGGTCTTGCGCGGCAAGCTCGAGGAATATGCGCAGGTGTTGCCGCCCAACACGATGTTCGAGAAGCCCGCCCTGGACGGCACGCACAAGTGGCTGCTCGGGATGGACGGCGGCAACGCGATCGAGGCGGTGTTCATTCCCGACAAGGGGCGCGGCACCTTGTGCGTTTCCAGCCAGGTCGGCTGCGGCCTGGCCTGCACCTTCTGTTCCACCGGAACCCAGGGCTTCAACCGCAACCTGAGCACGGCCGAGATCATCGGCCAGGTCTGGGTGGCGGCCAAGCACCTGGGCAACGTGCCGCACCATCAACGCAAGCTCACCAACGTGGTAATGATGGGCATGGGCGAGCCCTTGCTCAACTTTGAGAACGTCGTCCGCGCCATGAGCCTGATGCGCGACGACAATGGTTTCGGCCTGGCCAACAAGCGCGTTACTTTGTCCACCGCTGGCCTGGTGCCGATGATCGACAAGCTTTCCGAAGTCAGCGACGTGTCGCTGGCGGTCTCGCTGCATGCACCGTTCGACGAATTGCGTTCGCAGCTGGTGCCCTTGAACAAGAAATATCCGATCGCCGAGTTGATGGATGCCTGCGTGCGCTACGCGCTGCGCAAGCCGCGCACGTCGATTACGTTCGAATACACCATGATGAAAGGCATCAATGACCAGCCCGAACATGCGCGCGGCCTGGTCAAGCTGATGCGCAAGATCGACGCGCAGGTGCAGCGCGCCAACGCCGCCAAGGTCAACCTGATTCCGTTCAATCCCTTCACCGGCACCAAGTACGAGCGTTCGGAAGACAGCGACATCCGCAACTTCCAGACCATCCTGCTCGACAGCCAGGTCCTCACCATGGTTCGCCGCACCCGTGGCGACGACATCGATGCCGCCTGCGGCCAGCTCAAGGGCCAGGTCATGGACCGCACGCGGCGTCAGGCTGAGTTCAACCGCAAGCTGCAGGCCCAGGGTAGCTCCGATGCGGCGGCTTGACTGGTTGGTCGCTGTGGCAATCCTGCTGCTCGCGGGTTGCGCGACGGCGGAGGCTGCCGGCAAAGGCAGGGCGCTTTCCGCCACCGGGCGGACGAATCTGGTCCTGGCCCAGAGCTACCTTGAACGGAATCAGCCGGACAAGGCCGCCGAATGGGCAGCGCTGGCGCTGAAAAGCGACCCCGGGGCTGCGGAGGTGCACGTTGTCCTGGCGCTAATCCAGGCCAGCAGCGGAAATCACAAAAAGGCCGAGCGTGAGTTTAATCGAGCACTCCGCATCGCGCCGGATGACGGAGCGGTACTGAACGCCCACGCATCCTGGTTGTGCGATCGTGGGCAGATGGCAGAGGCGGACGAAGCGTTTTCCCGTGCGCTGCTCGACGGCAACTACCGATCGCCGATACAGGCCCTGGCCAACGCCGGCATGTGCGCACGCAAGGCCGGACAGTGGAGCAAGGCTGAAGCTTATCTGCGCCGGGCGCTGACGATTGCGCCGCAGAACGGCCCGCTATTGCTGCTGCTCGCCGACACCGAGCTTCGCCTGGGCAAGATCCTGGAAGCCCAGGCTTTCGTCCAGCGCCGCGACAGCCTGGGCAGCGATGCCGCCACGCTCGAGCTGGCGGCCCGCATCGAAGACGCCGCAAAGAACCGCCACGCCGCCGCGCGCTACCGGCAGCGCCTGCGTGACGAGTTTCCAGATCACGTGCCCACTGGGGAGGGGGCTCGCACGCCATGACTATCGAATCGTTTCAGGACACGCTGTTTGAAGATCCGATCGGCCTGCGCTTTCGCCATTCACGCGAAAAGGCGCGATTGAGCCTGGAGACCGTTGCCCAACAACTGAAGCTGCCGGTCGCCATCCTCGATGCCATCGAGCGCGAGGACTGGGCCCGGCTCGGCGCGCCGATCTTCATTCGCAGCTACGTGGGCAGCTACGCCAAGATCCTCGGCCTGCCGGTCACATTGGCCGACGAGGTCGTGCGTGGCAAACCGGCGCCGCAGCTGGTCGCCATCAGTAGCGGCTCGCCGGCACGGCGCGTCTACGACCGCAGCATGATGAACCTTGCCTACCTGGCAATGACCATCGTGATCGTCGGCTCGGTAGTGATGCTCGCCATGTATTTCCAGTCGCCGAAGCGCGGCGCGGACGTCCTGCCGCTGGATTCCTTGTCCGGCTACACGAGCATCGAAGCCAACACCGGGGCGTCGGCAGCAGGGGTTGGAGCCCAATCGCAGCAGGCAACACCCGGCGCCAACGATGCGCTGGCATCAACGACAAATGCGCAAGCCAATTCGCCCGTGATGGCTTCGCTGGCTCCGTCACTGCCCGCGGCTTCCACACCTGCCGGCAACGAACTCGTGTTGCGATTTCGCGGCAACAGTTGGGTCGACATCGTCGACCGGACCGGCGCGCACATCGAACGCGGAATGGTCGTGGCGGGCGCCGAGCGTCGCTTCGCCGCGGGCCAGCTGGCCGCTGTCACGCTGGGCGATGCGGCTGCCGTCAATGTCAGCCTGGCCGGGGTCGCGCTCGATTTGACGCCCTACCGCGAGGCGAACGTCGCGCACTTTACGGTATCCTCTGACGGCAAGATCAGCTCCGCCCCGGCCGACTGACCGCCGTACCCGTACCGAACTTATCCCAACCGCCAGCGGTCAATGTTGGCCGAGAGAATGAAAAACCGATGGAATTAGACGAACACGAACAGGGCGAACTCGTCCGCAAATGGCTCCGGCAGAACGGCAGCTCATTGATCACCGGCATCGCGATGGGCCTGGCCCTGGTCTTCGCGTGGCAGTGGTGGCAGGGCAAGGGCGTGCGTCACCAGGAAGAGGCCGCCAGCCAGTACCAGGCATTTGTCGACGCCGTCGACGCCAAGGACGCGGCCAAGGCCAAGACCTTCAGCACGCTGCTGGCCGACAAGTATTCGGACACGCCGTATTGGGAACTGGCTACGCTGCGCAACGCCGCCTTCCTGCAGGACACCGGCAAGACCGATGACGCGGTGCAACTGCTGAAGTCGTCCCTGCCCAAAGTGAAACGGCCGGACATGGCCGAGATGTTCAGCCTGCGCCTGGCACGTCTGCTGCTCATCGCCGGCAAGCCCGACGAAGCCGCCAAGCAACTGGCAACGATCGCCAATCCCCTCTTTCCGGCGATCGCCAACGAATTGCGTGGCGACATTGCCGCCGCCAAGGGCAAGCGCGACGAGGCCCGCAAGGCATACCAGGTCGCTCTGACCACCCTCGACCAGGCGGCGCCGACGCGTCCTCTGCTCGAACTGAAACTCATCGATGCGGGCGGTCAACCGCCAGCCAAGCCGGAGATCTGATCCATGCTGCGACGTACTCTTTTTCTGGCCATGATCGTGGCGCTTGCCCCGGGCTGCTCGACGGTCAAAGGCTGGTTCGGCGGCGGTTCTTCCAAGAGCAAGGCGGCTGAACCCGCCGAGCTGGTCGAGCTGGCCTCGCCGATTGCAGTTCGGCAGGTTTGGTCGGTGGATCTCGGCGACGGCGAAGACCGCCGCTGGCTCCGGCAGCATCCCACCCTGGACGGCAATCGCATCTACGCGGTGAACGACAAGGGCGAAGTGCTGGCCCTGGATTCCGCCTCCGGCAAAAACATCTGGACGGCGAACGCCGTCGAAGTCGGCGCCAAGGGCAGCAAGTGGAAGTTCTGGAAACGCGAGGCTTCCGAAGCCGGTCTCACCGGTAGCCCCGGCGTCGGCAACGGCTTGGTCGTGGTCGGTGGCCGCAACGGTGAAGTGGTCGCGTTCAACGCCGAAACCGGCGAGAAGCGCTGGACCGCGAAGGTGACCTCGGAAGTCCTGAGCGCGCCGCTGGTGCTGGCCAATCGCGTCGTCGTGCGCAGCAACGATGGCCGCGTGTTCGGTCTGGACCCTGCCGACGGCAGCCGCAAGTGGGTGTTCGATCGCAGCTTGCCGACGCTCAGTGTGCGCGGCAACGCCACGCCGGTCGGCGCCAACGGCCTGAGCTACATCGGCTACGACGACGGCACGCTGGTCGCTTTGCGCGACGA
>JBAZBG010000019.1:0-13345 GCA_041671585.1 Arenimonas sp.
CCTGTGCTGCGACCGGCCTGCCGGCACTGGCGGACGACTCCGGCCTGATCGTCGATGCGCTCGCTGGCGCGCCCGGCCTGATCAGCGCGCACTACGCCGGTGCGCACGGCGACAGCGAAGGCAATATCCGCAAGCTGCTGGCCGAATTGGCCGGCGTGCCGGAAGAAAAACGCAGCGCGCGTTTCTATTCGATTATCGTCCTGCTGCGCCACGCCGACGACCCGCAACCGCTGATCGCCGAAGGCCTCTGGGAAGGCCGGATCCTGGATTCACCCCGCGGCACGCTCGGCTTCGGCTACGACCCGATTTTCTTCGATCCGGTACTGCAAGCCGGCGCCGGCGAGTTGCCCGCGCCAATCAAGAACCGCGTCAGCCACCGCGGCCAGGCCCTCGCCCGCCTGCGCCAACGCCTGCCCGGATTGACCCTGTAGGAGCGGCTTCAGCCGCGATTCTCTACACCTTCGTAGACCTTATCGCGGCTGAAGCCGCTCCTACGGGTTGGCGTGGGACAATGGGGGATGCTGATTCCGCCGCCGCTGTCGCTGTACATCCATATTCCCTGGTGCGTGCGCAAATGCCCGTACTGCGATTTCAATTCGCACAACCAGCCGCAAACCTTGCCCGTCGCCGAGTACGTCGCCGCGCTGGTCGCCGATCTCGAACAGGACCTGCCGCTGGTCTGGGGCCGACCGGTGCATAGCGTGTTCTTCGGCGGCGGCACGCCGAGCCTGTTCCCACCGGAGGCCATCAGTCAGATTCTCGACGCCGCGTCGGCTCGCCTGCGCTTTACGCCGAACGCCGAGATCACCATGGAGTGCAACCCCGGCACTGCCGAGCACGGCCGCTTCGAAGGCTATCTGGCGGCCGGCGTCAATCGCCTGTCGTTTGGCGTGCAGAGTTTCGACGATGGTTGCCTGGCGCGCCTGGGCCGCATCCACGACAGCGACGAAGCCGAGCGCGCCGTCAAGCTGGCGCAAGACGCCGGCTACTCGAACATCAACCTCGACCTGATGTATGCGTTGCCGGAGCAAACGCTGGCGATGGCGCTGCACGACGTCGAGCGCGCGGTCGCACTCTCGCCCTCGCACCTGTCGCACTACCAACTCACGCTGGAGCCCAACACCGTTTTCGCTGCTCGTCCGCCGAAGGGCATCCCGCTGGAGGACGACGCCTGGGACATGCAGGAGCGATGCATCGATGCGATGGCGGCCGAGGGCTACGCGCAATACGAAGTCTCTGCCTATGCACGACCTGGCAAGCAATGCGCGCACAACCTCAACTACTGGCGCTTCGGCGATTACCTGGGCATCGGCGCCGGCGCGCATGGCAAGATTTCTTCCGGCGCCGGCGACAGCATCCTGCGCCGGTGGAAAGTGAAGAATCCGCGCGACTACCTCGATGCCGCCGCCACCGAACGCCGCATCGGCGGCGACGATGCGATCGAAACCGCGCAGCGGCCGTTCGACTACATGCTCAACGCGCTGCGCCTGGTCGAAGGTTTCCGGCTGGCCGATTTCGAGGCGCGCACCGGTCTGGACCGCGGCGCGATCGGCAAGCAGCTCGAACACATCCGCCTGATGGGCTGGCTGGAGACACAAGGCGATCGCCTGGTGCCCACCGAGCTCGGCCGGCGGTTCACCAATGATGTGATCTCGGTCTTCCTGCAGGATTGATCGCGGTAAGTATCCAGGAGGATGGCGCGATGCTCGATTCGGTGTTCCTGAGTTGCCCATTCTGCGGCGAACGCTTCGAGGCCCTGGTCGACACCTCCGGCGGCGAAGCGGACTACATCGAAGACTGCCCGGTCTGCTGCCGTCCGATCCAGCTGCACCTGCGCACCGGCCCGGATGGCGCACTCGAGGGACTGGACGCCGATCGGGACGAATGAATGAGTGGCTGGTCGCGACCGGCCGGCTTCCATTACAATGCCGCCGCCCCAGGTGCTCGGGAAGCCGGTTCGAATCCGGCGCTGCCCCCGCAACGGTAAGCCAGGAAAGTCTTTCAACACGCCACTGGGCTTTGCCTGGGAAGGCGAAAGATCGATGTCGGTTCGTCCGCATCACTGGCAAGTCCGGAGACCGGCCTGGGACAACGCTGCGCCAGCCATTCCGGCCGGCGCGGCAAGACAGCACGTTGCGGAGGGCAACGCGGCATGACCGTCGCGTTCCCGCGCCTGCGTTCTGCCCGTTTTCCTTCGTCGCGCGCTTTTCCCACGCGGGTGAGCGTTTCAGGAGAACGTATGAACCTTGTAAATCGTAAAGCTGCACTGGCGGCGGCCGTTGCCGTAGCCCTGATCAACAATGCGCAGGCCGATCAGGTAAAGCCGCTCGGTCCGGTGGTGGTCACTGCCAATCGCATCGAACTGCCCGAAGCCGAAGCGCTGGCGTCGGTAACCGTGCTCACACGCACCGATATCGAACTGAGCCAGGCGCCCGACCTGCTCGACTTGCTGGTGCGACAAGCCGGCATCGACATTGCGCGCACCGGTGGTCCGGGCCAGGCCAGCACGGTGTTCACGCGCGGCAGCAATTCCAATCACACCCTGGTGCTGGTCGATGGCATTCGCATCAATCCGGCCACCCAGGGCTCGGTCGATTTTGCCCATATCCCGCTGGCCCAGATTGAGCGCATCGAAATCGTCCGCGGCCCGCGCGCGGCGATGTGGGGCTCGGACGCCATTGGCGGGGTCATCCACATCTTCACTCGCGATCCGTCCAAAGCCTTTGTCGAGGCGCGTGGCGGCAGCTATGGCCGTGCCGGTGTGAGCGCAGGCATTGGCGCGGGCGCCGGCGACACCCGCCTTGGCATCGCCGCCGGCATCGATCACATGAGCGGTTTCTCCGCGACCAGCGACGACTATCCGTACGGCGACTTTCCCGATCGCGACGGCTACCGCAATCGCAATCTCAGCCTGAGCGCGCGCACCGTATTCGGCACGCAACGTCTGGCTTTCAGCGGCCTGATCAGCGACGCGGACGTCGAGTTCGACGAAGGCGAGACGGCGGCGCTCAACCGCGTTTTCGGTATTGCGCTGACCGGCGAACTCAGCGATCGCTGGAGTCACAGCCTGAGCGTGGGCCGCAGCAGCGAGGATCTCGACACTCCCGCGTTCGCATCCCGCTTCGGCAGCGCGCGCACTTCGCTCGACTGGATCAACACCATTGCGCTGGATCGGTCGAACTCGCTGGCCGTGGGCCTGAACTGGAGCCGCGAAAGCGGTTATTCCGAGGACGCCTTCGTCGGCGACTTCGATGTGCAACGGCGCAACGCGGCCGTATTCGCCACCTGGCGCGGTCACTATTCGGCGCACATCCTGGAGCTGACGATGCGTCGCGACGACAACAGTCAGTTCGAGGCAGCGACCACCGGCAACGCCGCATGGGGTTGGCAGGCAAGCCAGACGGTGCGTCTGCGCGCGAGCTGGGGCCAGGGGTTTCGCGCGCCCAACTTCAACGAGCTCTACTACCCCGGATTCGATATCGGCGGCGACATTGTCCTGTTCCAGGGAAATCCCAACCTGCAACCGGAACATTCGACCAGCAGCGAAATTGGCGTCGAGTGGGCGCCGTCGGAACGACAGCGGGTCGCGTTGTCGGCCTATCGCACTCGCGTCAGCGACCTGATCGCATTCGACGGCCCCTTGTTTGGAGCCATCAATATCAACCGTGCGGCAATCGACGGCGTCGAGCTCGACTACCGCCTGGACCATGGCGGCTTCTCCCTCGACGGCAACGCCACCTGGCTGGACGCCCGCGATGCCGGCACCGGGTTGCCCTTGCTGCGTCGCGCGGATCGCAAGATTCATCTGTCGGTCAGTTACGGTTTCGCCAATCAGGCGACCGTGGCGCTCGATGTTTCCGCCTTCTCCGATCGACCCGACGTCGGCGGTAGCCGACTTCCTGGCTACGCCCGCGTCGACCTGCGCGCCGCGCTGCCGCTAGCGGCAGGCTGGACTTTCGAGGGCCGCATCGAAAACCTGGGCGATCGCGAATACAACCTGGTCGATGGCTACAACACGCCGGGACGCAGCGGCATGCTGAGCGTCCGCTGGAACGCCGAATAGCTTGAAAAGGCCGTCACCCCGGCGGTCGCCGGGGTGACAGGCCTAGGCGCAGGGGCCTTGCTGTGCCTAGAATCCCGTGTCGGGAGTCGACTTGGGAGGGTGATTTGTCCGTTCACGCCAGCCAATCGCCGGTCTTGCCAACGCTGGCCTCGCAGCAGCTGCCGCGCCACGTCCGCGATTTGCTGGGCCTCGTCCTCAAGATCGCCTCGAATGCCCTGGAGAGCGGCGTAATGGCCGCCATGAAGGACCTCGAACAACAGATATTCCGGCAAATCGAGGTAACCACCGAGGGCGCCGCCCGCGAGCGCCTGCATGCCGGGTTGGCAAGGGCCGAAGGCGCACGCTCGGAATTGTGGCTGCATTTCATCAACGCCCTCGAGGCCGAACTGGCCAGCCTGCAGTCGCCGCAGGTGGTCCGTGGTCATTTGCAGACCCGCTACCGCTCGGGCGACGAACTGGCGCTCATCGACGACCAGGAAATCGAGGAGACCAGCGCGCTGACCGACGCCGCTTCGCGTGCAGAACTGCAGAACAGCCTGCCGTTGTTCCTGCTCGGACAGCGCTTCGGCGTACTGGCGGGACGCCCTGCGTTCGATGCCGAGACCTTGCCGGTCGGCCCGCAGGCACTGTGCCGGTCCATTCGCCGCGCCACTGAAAGACTGGGCCTGGACGTGGGCATTCGCCTGCTGCTCTACCGCGCCTTCGAGCGCCAGGTGATGCGCGACTACGGTTCCCTGGTCGAAGTCCTCAATACCGATCTCGCCCGCAACGGCGTGCTGCCGAGCCTGCAATATGTTCCGGTCCGTGCCCGGCGCACCGAGCAGAATCCGGCCGTCGCGCGCACGTCCCCGGATCTGGGTGATCACCGCCTGACCCTGGCCAACGCGGTAGCCGAGCGCACCGGGCGCGGCGAGTTGCACAACCGGCCGGGCAGTGCAGCGGCGAGCGCCGAAGCTGCCCGCCAGGCCGCCGACCTGCTGCTGGCGATGGCCGCGACGCAGGGCGGCGCGCTGGCCAGCGAACAAGGTTTCAATGTTTTGCGCCAGTTGATGGCCAGCCGGCGACAGTTGCTGGGCAAGCTCAATCCGGTGCGCAGCCGCGAGGGACGCGAAACACCGCACGTGGTCAGCGCAAACGACCTGCAGGAAGCCCTGCGCGGAATGCAGAACCGGCCGGTAGCCCCGGTAATGAGCCATGGCCGCGCCACGCCGCGCAATATCAGCCACTTGAAACAGGACATGCTGGCCTTGCTCAGGCGGGTGTCTCCCGACCAGGAGGCGCCGGCGCTGGCCGAAGAACATAACGACGCGCTCGACCTGGTCGGGATGCTCTACGACAACCTGACCAAGGGCGTGAAGCCAGGCAGCACGACGTCGATACTGCTTTCCAAACTGCAGGTGCCGATGATGCGCGTGGCGCTGCAGGACTCGACTTTTTTTACTCGCCAGGAACACCCGGCCCGGCAGATGCTCAACACCATCGCCGAAACCGGCGAGACCTGGCTGAGCGAAGATGAAAACGACAGCGCGTTGGTCAACCAGATGCATTCGATAGTCGATCGCGCGGTGCACGATTACCGCGGCGATCCAGGCATTTTCAACAACGTGCTCAATGAACTGGTTAACCACATGCAGATTCTTTCGCGCAAGGCCGAAGTCGCCGAGCGCCGCCATGTGGAAGCAGCGCAGGGCAAAGAGAAACTGGCGCTTGCGCGCGAACACGCCTCCGCCTGCGTGGACGCCCTGATCAAGAAACAGAAACTCCCGCGATTCACGCGCACCATGCTCAGCCAGGCCTGGACCGATGTCATGGCGCTCACCGCGTTGCGCCAGGGCGAGAATTCGCCGCTCTGGCACCAGCAGTTGAAAGTCGCCGAACGCCTGATCGAGATCGCGCAGCGTCCGGCCGGCGACCATCCCGACACAATGGACGGCGATCTGAACCTGCAGCGCGACATCGAGGAAGGGCTGACGAAGGTCGGCTACCAGGGTGACGACGTGACCGCCATCGCCGATCGCCTGGTCCATCCGCATTCGGCCAACAGCGACGATTCCAGCAGCCGGACCGAGCTGACCATGCGGCTGAAAGCGCAGGCACGCCTGGGCGAGGAACTGCCCGGCAGGGGAGCGCGCAGGATTCCGCTGACCTCGGCTGAGCAGGTTCAGCTCGAGCGCATCCAGGAAGCGCCCGTGGGCACCTGGTTCGAGTTCGTCATCAATCCCCAGGGCGATCGCGTGCGCCGCAGGTTGGCCTGGTACAGCACGGCCACGGGCGCCGCGCTGTTCGTCAACCACCGCGGGCAAAAGAACGCCGAGTACACCTTGGAAAGCCTGGCGCGCATGCTGGCCAAGGGTCAGGTGTTCATGATCGAGGAAGAGAAGGGCACGATCATCGATCGCGCCTGGGAGAATGTCCTGACCGCACTGCGTTCGTTCGCCGTTCCCGACAAGCCGGAAACCTCTGCGCCATGAGCGAGTACCGTCGCGCCAAGCGCCGCAAGGTCGAGCATCAGATCGACGTGCTCGACGTCATGACCGAACGCGTCATCGGCCAACTGAGCGATCTGTCGGAAACCGGCATGCTGCTGATCCTGAGCCAGCCGCTGGTCAATGACGCCTTGTACCAGTTGCGCTTCAAGCTGACCGACTCGACCGGCAAGGATCATGTGCTCGAAGTCGGCGCCCATGAACTCTGGTCCGACCAGGCCGCCGCGCCCGGGCAAGTCTGGACCGGCTTCCGCTTCATCGATATCGCGTCCTCGGACCTGCGCTTCCTGCGCGCCTGGGTAACGGCGCCCGGCAGCCAGCACGTCTGATCCCGGCTCAGCGGAAGCACACCGCCAGTTCCGGCTTGTGCACGAAAAATCCTTGCGCGTAATCGACGTGCGCCTTGCGCAGGATTTCCAGCGCGCGCTCGTCGGTAACCCACTCGGCAACGACCTTCAGTCCGAGCTGATGGCCGATGTCGGTCACCGCGCGCACGATCGAATGGCTGATCGGATCGGTCTCGATATTGCGGATGAAACTGCCGTCGATCTTCACGTAGTCCACGGGCAGGTTCTTCAAGTAGCCGAACGAGGCCATGCCGGCGCCAAAATCGTCCAGTGAGAACTTGCAGCCAACGGCGCGCAAGGCGTCCATCAGCGCAATCACGCGGACCATGCTGGCCACGGCCGCCGTCTCGGTGATCTCGAAGCAGACGCGTTCCGGCGCCACGTTGTAGCGCTGCAGCCGTTCGAGCACGAATTGGGCAAAGCTGTCGTCCTCAACGGTGAGCGCCGACAAGTTGATCGCGCACAAATACACTGGCTGGCCGGACGGATGCAGGCGGGAAAAATTCGCCAGCGTGGTATCGACCACCCACCGATCCAGCTGCAGCATCAGGCCGAAACGTTCCGCCGCCGGGATGAAGGCGCCAGGCGGCACCATGCCGCCGTCTTCGGCGCGCAGGCGGATGAGCATCTCCATGTGCACGCCTTCGGACTGCTCGCCAGGATGCAGCTCTGCCAGTTCCTGATAGTGCAGGATGAAGCGCTCGTCGATCAGCGCCTGACGCAGCCGGCTGGCCCACTCCATTTCGCTGCGCCGCTGGATCGTCTCGGCGTCCTTCTCCGAATACAGGTGCACGCGATTGCGACCGCGTTCCTTGGCCATGTAGCAGGCGGTATCGGCCAGCGACAACACTTCGCGCTGGCTCAGGCCCGGTCGGTCGAGCAGGATCAGACCGACGCTGACGCTCACCGCATAGGTCCGCTGCTCCGAACTGAATACGAAGGCATCGACCTCCAGGCGCATCTTCTCGGCGAATTCCAACGCCCGGTCGCGGGTCGCCGGCGCCAGCAGGATGCCGAATTCGTCGCCGCCGAGCCTGGCTATGGTTTCCCCGGCAACCAGGTGGCTGCCCAGCAGCGCGGCCAGCTGCGAGAGCAACTGGTCGCCGACGTTGTGTCCGGAGGTGTCGTTGATGATCTTGAACTGGTCCAGGTCGAAGTAAAGCAGTGCCGATGCAGGACCCCCGGCATCGATTTCCTCGATGGCAAGGTCGAGCCGGCGACCGAATTCGCGGCGGTTGTACAGGCCGGTCAACGGATCGTGTGTCGCCTGGTAGGACAGCATTTCGTTGAGGTCGCGCAACTCGGTGATGTCGTTGGCCACCGCCAGCAGGTGCGGGCTACCGTCCAGCTCGATGCCCGATACCGAGAGCGTGGCCCAGAACGGCGGATAACCGTGACCGGCACAGCGAATCGCCGCATTGCGCACGGCCCGGTCCTGTTTCAGCGCTTCCTCGATCGGCGGGTCCAGGCCCGTGCAATCAAAGACCTCGAAGATCGACAGCGGCGCCAGCGCAGGATCGGGCAACGCCAGGCGCTCGCGTGCCGACTGGTTCGCGTAGACCAGTCGCCCATCCGGCCGCGCCAGCAATACCAGGGTCGGCAGCAGCTCATTGAGCGCGCGAAATCGCGCCTCGCTCTCCCGGTATTGTTCCGACATGTTGCGCGCGAGCACCAGCGCCCTCGCCCGCGTGCTGGTCGTGGTCCAGACCAGCGAAGCCAGCAGCAGGCTGGCCACCACACCGGCCAGCAAGGTCAATGCTGGAAGCCAGACCAGGCTGCTGCCGCCGGGGTGGCCGACCAGCTCCATGCGCCAGACACGCCCGCCGAAACGCAGGTCGCGGACAAATTCGTGGGACATGTCGCCCGGGTAACCCAATGCGATCGGCGTCGCCATGCGCGAAAGGTACAAGGGCCGGTACTGACCGTCCGTGACGTCCACGACCCGGACGTCCATGGACTCGCGGGTCTCGCTGGGCAGGGCCCGCTCGATCAGGCTGCTGACCTGGAAGGAGATCGCCACCGAGCCGACGAAACGCGCGCGCCGCTCCTCGACCGTGCGTGGCGCTGACCCCGATGTGTAGGCCGGAAGCCGGATCACGATGCCGTCGCTGGGGCCCCGCGCACCCTTGCGTTGCACCAGGGTGAACGCGCCCGACATGGCAGGCTGATCGGAATCCCGCGAGGCAAGCAGCCCGCGCATATTGGCCGGCTGGGTGGCAATGTCGAGCCCGAGCACGCGTTCGTTGCCGGCGGTCGGCGCCACCATGGTGGTGATGAAACGGTCAGTCGACGCCGGCTGTCCCGGCGTTGCCAGCCGCTCGGTGTAGGCGAAGGCCTGCAAGCTTGGGAACAGTTCGCGCGGCCGAAGATTGGCATAGAGGCTGGCGAACTCGTCTTCGGTCACCTGCTCGGAGGCCAGGAACAGCGCCTGCACCGCCCGCACCAGCAATCCACAGGCCTTGAGCTGGGTCTCGACCGCGTCGAAGCTGCGCTCGGCCCGGCGCTCGAGCTGATAGTGCTCGGACCGGGCCAGGGCGGAGTGGTGCATCCATGCAACCCCGAAGGCGAGCGACAAGCCGAGCACCAGCGCAACAATGCTCCAGAGCCAGGCTGGTTGCCCGAGGAATCCGCGGTCATCGCGCTGGCTGTGCATCAACAATTCCCTGTGTTGCGCCCGTGATGAGGCAGAATTGGCCCGTCCCCACCAAAACCACCCGGCCATGCCAACCGACTCCGCCCAGCATCTTTACCTCGCGCACCTGTCAACAATCAAGACACGCGTCGATGACGCGCTGCAAAAGGCCGGCTTCGACCACCTGCTGATAGCGTCCGGCATCGAGAAAATGCGCTTTCTCGATGACATGCCGTATCCGTTCAAGGTCAATCCGCAGTTCAAGCAGTGGGTGCCGCTGACTCGCCACCCGCACTGCTGGATCGCCTACACACCCGGGGCCAAGCCCGTACTCGCCTACTACCAGCCCGACGACTACTGGCATGTGCCGCCGAGCGCGCCCGCTGGCGCGTGGGTCGAGCATTTCGACATCCGCGTGCTTAGCGAGCCGGAACAGGCGGCGCAGCACCTGCCCGCGACCGGCCGCCGGGCCATCATCGGTGAAGCCGATGCAGCGCTGCCGGGCTTGGAACCGAACAATCCGAAGGTGCTGCTCGATTTCCTGCATTTCCATCGCGCCTTCAAGACGCCGTACGAACTGGCCCTGATGCGGCGTGCGCAGCGCAAGGGCGCACGCGGCCATCTGGCGGCGCGCCAGGCGTTCGCCGAGCGCGGCTCGGAGGCCCGGATCAATGCCGCTTTCCTCGCCGCCGCCGGCCACACCGACTCCGACGTGCCCTACAACAACATCGTGGCGCTCAACGAGAATGGCGCAACCTTGCATTACCAGTACAAGAACTTCCACGCTCCGTCCGAGCACCGCTCACTGCTGATCGACGCGGGCGCCGAAGTCGATGGCTATTCCTCCGACATCACCCGCACCTGGGGCAATGGCGACAGCGCCTTCGCCGATCTGGTCAGCGCGGTAGACGACGAGCAGCAGGCGCTGGCCAGCAAGGTCCGCGCCGGCACCGACTACCGCGACCTGCACCTGGAATCCCATCTGCGCCTGGCCAGCGTGCTCAAGGCACTGGAAATCGTCGACATGGAGCCGGGCAGCATGCTCGAAACCGGCGTCACGTCGACCTTCTTCCCCCATGGTCTTGGCCATCCCATCGGCCTGCAGGTGCACGATGTGGCCGGTTTCTCGGACATCGACGGCCAGCTGATTCCGCGTCCGGCCGGCCATCCCTACCTGCGCATGACCCGCACGCTGGCCGCCGGCATGGTGGTGACGATCGAGCCGGGCCTGTATTTCATCCCCACGCTGCTGGCCAAGCTCAAAGCCGGCAAGCAGGCGAAATCGGTGGACTGGAAAAAGGTCGAGCACCTGGCCAAGTTCGGCGGGGTGCGCATCGAAGACGAAGTGCATTGCACCGACGGCGCGCCGGAAAACCTGACCCGCGACGCGTTCGCGGAGCTGTCGTAAACGTGGCAGAAACCAGCTAATTCGCGAAAGTCCGGAGCCAGAGCGTAGGAATGGTCGCGAAGGGGCGGCCGCCGGCTTCGATTTTTAGTCGCCGCCCGATACCGGCTTGGTAAAAATCGAATCCGGCACCCGCCCGCATCGACCATCGTGGGGTGAGGATTTCGAGCGGCACCCTGACGGGCTGCACGCCGGCGATCGCCGTGCGACGACTCGATTCGCACTGCGCGCTCGGTCGAGCCGCCGCCCAACGCCCGCTTGCGACTGTCTGGAGAGAAGCAGAGGCGAATGGCGCGATGCTCCGGACAGGTGGTACGGCACAAGCCACGACGCGATTCTCCGAATGAACGGTTGGCTCCCAGCGAGCGAAGCGCTGCTCCCAACGAATGGTTGGCCCCAAGCGAGCGAAGCGACGCGACGCTGCGTCCACCGATAGGAGGCGGGGGTCGACTGGCGGCTCGACCGAGCGCGCAGTGCGAATCGAGCCGTCAGGCGGCCGCCGTTTGCGATCCAATTGCAGGATGCCGCTCTGACTCCGGGACCGTCGAAAGTTAGTGCGGGCGGGTGCCGGGGTTGATTTTTACCAAGCCGGTATCGGGCGGCGACTAAAAATCAACACCGGCGGCCGCCCCATCGCGACCATTCCCAAGCTCTGACTCTGGAAATCCGCGAACAGCCAATAATTCGCGCCCAAAGCCCTGATTTGCTAGCATTTGCGCCACTTCCCACGTAACGACCGCCCGGCCTCGCGCCGGGCGCTCCGTCTTTGAGCGCCATGGACAAGAGCTACGAACCGCAATCCTTCGAGACCAAGTGGTACGCCTTCTGGGAGGCGAGCGGCTGCTTCAAACCGTCCGGCACCGGCACGCCCTACACGATCATGCTGCCGCCGCCCAATGTCACCGGCACGCTGCACATGGGTCACGCCTTCCAGCACACGCTGATGGATGCGCTGGTCCGCTACCACCGCATGCGCGGTTTCGACACGCTCTGGCAGATGGGCACCGACCATGCCGGCATCGCCACCGAAATGGTGGTGTCGCGAAACCTCGCCCAGGAAAACCTGACCCGCGACGGCCTCGGCCGCGATGCTTTCATCGAACGCGTCTGGCAGTGGAAGCAGGAATCCGGCGACACCATCTCGCGGCAGATGCGCCGCCTCGGCACTTCCGGCGATTGGTCGCGCGAACGCTTCACCATGGATGCCGGATTGTCCAAGGCGGTCGTGGAAACTTTCGTGCGGCTGTACGAAGAAGGCCTGATCTACCGCGGCCAGCGCCTGGTCAATTGGGATCCGGTGCTCAAGACCGCGATTTCCGACTTGGAAGTGGTCAGCGAAGAAGAAGACGGCAAGCTGTGGTCGATCTCTTATCCCTTGTCCGATGGCAGCGGCTCCCTGGTGGTCGCGACCACGCGACCCGAGACCATGCTCGGTGACGTTGCCGTAGCGGTGCATCCCCAGGATGAGCGCTACCTTCAACTCATCGGCAAGTCGCTCACGCTGCCACTGACCACGCGTGAAATCCCGATCATCGCCGACGACTATGTCGACCGCGAATTCGGCACCGGCTGCGTCAAGATCACGCCCGCGCACGACTTCAACGATTACGCGATCGGACAGCGGCACGGGCTGCCGATGATCAACATCCTGACGCCGGACGCGGCGATCAACGACAACGCACCGGAAAAATACCGTGGGCTGGATCGTTACGCCGCGCGCAAAGTCGTGCTGGCGGACCTGACCGACGCCGGGCTGTTGATCGAGGAAAAGAAACACAAGCTGCAGGTTCCGCGCGGCGACCGCACGGGCCAGGTGATCGAGCCGTACCTGACCGACCAATGGTTCGTGAAGATGGACGATCTGGCGGCGCGCGGTCTGGAACTGGTCGAAAACGGCAGCGTGCGCTTCGTGCCGGAAAACTGGATCAACACCTACCGCCACTGGATGGGCAATATCCAGGACTGGTGCATCAGCCGGCAGTTGTGGTGGGGCCATCGCATTCCGGCCTGGTACGACGACCAGGGCGGCATCCATGTCGGCCGTAGCGAACTTGAGGTGCGCGACAAAAAGGGCCTCGCTGACGACGTGGTGCTCACCCGCGACAACGACGTGCTGGAAACCTGGTTCAGTTCCTCGCTGTGGTCGCACTCCACCCTCGGCTGGCCCGACGAAGCCGACATGGCGCGCTACGGGTTCGAGCGCTACCTGCCGACCTCCGTGCTGATCACCGGCTTCGACATCATCTTCTTCTGGGTGGCGCGGATGATCATGATGACCGACCACTTCACCGGCCAGGTGCCGTTCAAGGACGTCTACATCACCGGCCTGGTGCGCGACAGCCACGGCCAGAAGATGTCCAAGTCCAAGGGCAACGTGCTCGACCCGATCGACATCATCGACGGCATCACGCT
>JBAZBG010000020.1:0-13051 GCA_041671585.1 Arenimonas sp.
CAAGTTCGACCACTCCGGCGCGCAGCTCTCGGTGCTCGAGTCGATGCTTTACAACCAGCAGCTGCAACTGAGCGCCATTCCCTCCGGCCGTCCGTCCAAGGGTTACATCACTTCCGGTTTCGGCACCCGTTCGGACCCGTTCAATGGCGGCCGGGCGCACCACATGGGCATCGATTTCAACGCCAATACCGGTGATCCGGTGCTGTCGGCTGCCGGCGGCGTGGTCAGCTACGCCGGCGTCAAGAGCGGTTACGGCAACGTCGTGGAAGTCGACCACGGCAACGGCTACCGCACGTTGTACGGGCACAATTCCAAGCTGATCGTGCGCGCCGGCGATATCGTCCGCGCCGGGCAGCAATTGGCCAAGGCCGGTTCCACGGGCCGCTCCACCGGTCCGCACGTGCACTTTGAAGTCCACGTCAACGGCCGCCCCGTCAATCCGCGCAAATTCCTCGATAAAGTGGGCAGCTGAACCTACCGGAACCCCGTAGGACCGGCCTTGCGACGGCTTGATATCGGAACCGGCAGCCCCAAGTTAAACTAGGCCCCCATTTTGTGGGAGCGGCTTTGGCCGCGATGCACTTTGCGCAAAGGGCATCGCGGCTAAAGCCGCTCCCACACTCGTTTGACTTTCCCCTTCTCGGCTAAACCATGCTCAACAGTCTGCTCACCCGAATCTTTGGCAGCCGCAATGATCGCCTGCTGCGCCAATTCCAGAAGAACGTCGCCCGCATCAACGCGTTGGAGCCAGAGCTGGAAAGGCTCAACGACCGGGCCCTGCAAGCCAAGACCACCGAGTTCAAGGAGCGCTTGGCCCAGGGCGCGACGCTCGACCAGATCCTTCCCGAAGCCTTCGCCGTGTGTCGCGAAGCCTCGCGCCGCGTGTTGGGCATGCGCCATTACGACGTCCAGCTGGTCGGCGGCATGGTCCTGCACTCCGGCCGCATCGCGGAGATGCGCACCGGCGAGGGCAAGACCCTGGTCGCGACGCTGCCGATGTATCTGAACGCATTGGCCGGCAAGGGCGCGCACCTGGTCACCGTCAACGATTACCTGGCCAGGCGCGATGCCGCCTGGATGGGCAAGGTCTACAACTTCCTGGGACTGAGCGTCGGCGTGGTCTACCCGAACATGCCGCACTCGGACAAGAAGGCCGCCTACGGCGCCGACATCACCTACGGCACCAACAACGAATACGGCTTCGACTACCTGCGCGACAACATGGCGCTGTCCAAGGACGACCGTTTCCAGCGCGGACTGAATTTCGCCATCGTCGACGAAGTCGATTCCATCCTGATCGATGAAGCACGTACGCCGCTGATTATTTCCGGCCCGGCCGACGAGTCGCCCGAGCTGTACCTGCGCGTCAACAAGCTGTTGCCGCGCCTGACCAAGCAGGAAAAGGAAGATAGCGAAGAAGGCGACTATTGGGTCGACGAAAAGCAGAAGCAGGTGCACCTGAGCGAAGCGGGCATGGAGCACGTCGAACAGTTGCTGCGCGAGGCCGGCATCATCGCCGAGGGCGACACCCTGTACTCGGCCAATAACCTGGCGGTCGTGCATCACCTCAACGCCGGCCTGCGCGCCCATGCGCTGTACCAGCGCGACATCGATTACATCGTGCGCGATGGCGAAGTCATCATCGTCGACGAATTCACCGGCCGTACCCTCGCTGGCCGGCGCTGGTCCGACGGCCTGCACCAGGCGGTCGAAGCCAAGGAAGGCGTGCCGATCCAGCGCGAGAACCAGACGCTGGCGTCGATCACCTTCCAGAACTACTTCCGCATGTACACCAAGCTGTCCGGCATGACCGGCACGGCCGACACCGAGGCCTACGAATTCCAGACCATCTACGGGCTGGAAGTCGTGGTCATTCCGACCCACCGGCCGATGGTGCGCAAGGACAACTCGGACCTGGTCTACCTGACCCGCGACGCCAAGTTCAACGCGGTGCTCGAAGACATCCGGGAGTGCTACACGCGCGGCCAGCCGGCGCTGGTCGGCACCACCTCCATCGAGACGTCGGAGCTGTTGGCCGACAAGCTGACCGCGGCCGGCATTCCGCACGAAGTGCTCAATGCCAAGCAGCATGAGCGCGAAGCGCAGATCGTCGCCCAGGCCGGCCGGCCGAAGGCGATCACCATCGCCACCAACATGGCCGGCCGCGGTACCGACATCGTGCTCGGCGGCTCGCTCGAGTCCGAGCTGCAGGCGCTGGGCGAGGATGCGACCGAGATGGAGCGCGCCCGGGTCAAGGCCGAGTGGCAAAAACGCCACGAGACCGTGCTTGAATTGGGCGGCTTGCATATCGTCGGCACCGAGCGGCACGAGTCGCGCCGCATCGACAATCAATTGCGCGGCCGCTCCGGCCGCCAGGGCGATGCCGGTTCGTCGCGATTCTATCTGTCGCTCGAAGACAACCTGATGCGCATCTTCGCCGCGGACTGGGTCAAGAACGCGATGCGCAAGATGGGCATGAAGGATGACGAAGTCATCGAGAGCGGCATGGTCAGCAAGCAGATCCAGAACGCTCAGCGCAAGGTCGAGGCGCACAACTTCGATATCCGCAAGAACCTGCTCGATTTCGACGACGTCGCCAACGACCAGCGCAAGGTGATTTACCAGCAGCGCAACGAGCTGCTGGAATCCGAGTCCGTGCAGGACGCGATCGAGGCCATCCGCGAGGACGTGTTCACCGAGCACGTGCGTCGTTTCGTGCCGGAAAACTCCATCGACGAGCAGTGGGACATCGAAGGGCTCGAGCGCTCCCTGATGGAAGACTTCGGCATTGACGTCGGCCTCAAGGCGCTGCTGGCGGCAACCGACCACGAGATCGACGATGCCGGTGTCACCCAGCACGTGCTGGACGTGGCCGCCAAGCATTTCGCCGACAAGGAAGCGCAGGTTTCGCCGGAAATCATGCGCCAGCTCGAAAAGCACCTGATGCTCAATGTGCTCGACCAGAGCTGGAAAGAGCATCTGGCGCGCATGGACTACCTTCGCCAGGGCATCCACCTGCGCGGTTATGCGCAGAAGCAGCCGAAGCAGGAATACAAACGCGAGTCCTTCGAGCTTTTCACCGAGCTGCTGGAAAAGGTCAAGCGCGAGGTCACCATCATGCTGGCCCGCGTTCGTATCCGCAGCGAGGACGAAGTTGCGCAGATGGAAAACGCCGATCGCCAGCGCCTGGAGGCCCAGGCCAATCGCATGCAGTTCCAGCACGAGGAGACCGGCGGTTTCGGCGCCGATGAAGAAGCCGCCGAGGCCCAGGCGCTAGCCGCGCAGGGGCAGGGCGTGCTCGCCCCGGCCCGCACGGGTCCGAAGATCGGCCGCAACGATCCGTGTCCCTGCGGTTCCGGCAAGAAATACAAGCAGTGCCACGGGCAGCTGGTCTGACGTCGCCCCCGACGCATTGTCGCCCACGGCGTTAGCCCGTTCATGCCCGCCGCGCTGCCAGCGCCCGTCCATGTCGTTGCCGGCGTGCTGGTCGACCCTCGCGGCCGGATTTTGCTCGCACGTCGCACTGCCGGCCGTGACCTGGCCGGCGCCTGGGAATTTCCCGGCGGCAAGCTGGAGCCGGGTGAAACGCCGTTCCAGGCCCTGGATCGCGAGTTGCATGAAGAACTCGGCATCCGCATCCACTCGATGGAGCCGCTGATCAGCGTTGCCCAGGCCTACAAGGACAAGCGCATCGTGCTCGATGTGTATCGGGTCACACGATTCAGCGGCCGGCCGCGCGATCGCGAGAAACAGGCGCTGGCCTGGTCGCCCATCGAAAAACTCTGCACCTATCCCATGCCGCCTGCGGACCGCCCGGTGGTTGCCGCGTTGACCCAGCCGGCGCACTACCTCATTACGCCCGGGGTGGTAGGCGATCAGGTGAAATTCCTGCGTCGCATCGAACAGGCGCTGGTGTCCGGCACTCGCAGGATCCAGTTGCGAATCAGCCCGGAGGGGTCGTCGGATGTGGCCAGCCTGGCTTCGGAAGTCAAACGCCTTTGCGACTTGTCTTCCGCCCAGCTGCTACTCAACAGCGACATCGAGCTCGCGGCCCGGCTGCACTGCGGCATCCACTTGCGCGCGGCGCAGCTGATGTCGCTGGGCGAACGGCCGCTGCCCGTCGGCGTTACCGTCGCTGCGTCCTGCCACAACGAAGACGAGCTTCGGCAGGCGGAGGCGATCGGCGTCGATTTCGTGGTGCTGGGGCCGGTCGGCAAGACCCCGTCGCACACCGATCAGGCGCCCATTGGCTGGAAGAAGTTCGTGCAATTGCGCGAGCACGTGAGCCTGCCGATCTATGCGCTCGGCGGCTTGCGCCCCGCCGACCACGACACCGCGCGCCGCCACGGCGCGCAAGGCATCGCCGCCATCCGCGGGCTCTGGCCCGCCTGAAGCCGCCCGCAACCGCCTTTGTAGGAGCGGCTTCAGCCGCGAAAGGGCACTCGGGTACAGATCGCGGCTGAAGCCGCTCCTACAAGGGCGAGCTGCGCGAGGCGAGCTGGCGGTAGAGGGCGTCCAGGCGCCGCACCGGGGCCTCGAGATCGGCCAGGGCGCCATCGTTGACCAGGACATCCGTTGCCAGCGCCAGGCGTTGCTCGCGACTTGCCTGGGCCGAGATCATCCGTTCCGCCAAGCCGGCGTCGATTCCGTCGCGAAGGACCAGCCGCGCGCGTTGCAGTGCGATCGGCGTGTCCACCACCAGAATGCGTTGCAGCCACGGATAGGCGGCGACCGAACCGGACTCGGCCAACAGCGGAATCGCGACGACCACGTAGGGTCCTGGCGCTTCCAGGCATTGAGCCCTGAGCATCAGCCGGATTCGTGGGTGGGTGATGGCCTCCAGGTCGTGTTTGGCGGCGGCATCGGAGAAGATCAATTCGCGCAGTCGTGCCCGGTCCAGGCCGCCATCGGCGCGCAGGACCGAGGGGCCAAATCGAGCGACGATCTCGGCCAGGGCCGGCTGACCCGCCTCGACCGCCGCTCGCGCCGCCGCATCGGCGTCGGAGACGGCGATGCCGAGCCGCTCGAAAAGCCCCGTGACCGCGCTCTTGCCCGACGCGATCCCGCCGGTAATCGCGACCACGTACCCGGCCATGTCAGCTGCTGGTTGCCCAGCGCAAGTACAAGCCGAACAGATCGGCTCCAGAAATGAATTGGATCCAACCCGCGACCGCCAGGTAAGGACCGAACGGAATCTGAGTCGCCCGGTCCCGGCCCTTGAGCAACAACCAGGCCGAACCGACGATCGCGCCAATCACGGAGGAGATCAGCAGGATCGGCAGCACAGCCTTCAGCCCGCACCAGGCGCCCAGCGCCGCCATGAGCTTGAAGTCGCCATAGCCCATGCCTTCCTTGCCAGTGACCAGCTTGAACAGCCAGTACACGCTCCAAAGGCTCAGGTAACCCGCCGCCGCGCCGAGGATGGCCGAAACCGGTGCGACGTACATCGTGACCACGCTGATCAGCAGGCCCAGCCAGAGCAGGGGATAGGTCAGCTGGTCAGGGAGGTAGGTGGTACGCAGATCGATCCCAGCCATCGCCACCAGAAAGGCGGTGAACACCAGGCCCAATCCACTCTCCCAGCCGACGCCGTAACGCCAGACGCAGGCCGCAAACAGCAGCCCGGTGATCAGCTCAACGGCCGGATACTGCCAGCTGATGGCCGCGGAGCACTGGCGACATTTGCCACGCAGCCACAGGAAACTCAAGAGCGGGATGTTCTCCCATGCCGCCAGCTTGTGCCCGCAGTGTGGGCAGTGCGAGGACTCGACGACAATGCCCGGCGGCGCCGCCTCGTAGGGCTCGGTGATTTCCAGGAGCTCGCGGCTGTCCTGTTTCCACTGCCACTCCAGCCGCTTGGGCAGGCGCAGGATCACCACATTCAGGAAGCTGCCGATCAGCAGCCCCAAAACCAAGGCGGCCATTGTGGCCGCCGTTGGATTTCCCACCCATGTTTCGATCATCCGGACTCAGATGGCTGCGGCGAGTTTGAAGATCGGCAGGTACATGGCAATCACCATGCCGCCGACCATCACGCCGATAATTACCATGATCATGGGTTCCAGGAGGCTGGCCAACGCATCCACGGCGTTGTTGACTTCCTGCTCGTAGAATTCGGCCACTTTGAACAGCATGGTATCCAGGGCGCCGGCTTCTTCACCGATGGCGGTCATCTGGGTGACCATGTGCGGGAAGATTCCGACCTGATTCATAGCCATGTTGAGCTGATAGCCCACGGAGACGTCGTCGCGTATGCGCCTGATCGCATTGTCGTAGACGATGCTGCCGGTAGCGCCGCTGCAAATATCCAGCGCTTCGACCAGCGGTACGCCGGCCTTGAAGGTGAGGGCCAGAGTGCGCGCGAAGCGGGCGATGGCGGACTGGTGCAGGATCTGGCCGACGACCGGAAGTTTCAGCATGGCGCGGTCGACCAACTCGCGCATCTTCGCCGATCGCTTGAGCACGGCCAGGTAAGCGAAGACCAGGCCGATGAGCGACCCGAACACCAGCCACCAGTAGCTGACCATGAACCGCGAGGCATGCACGTACATCATCGTGAAAGCAGGCAGTTCGGCGCCGAAGCTTTTGAACACTTCCTCGAACTGCGGGATGACGAAGATCAGCAGGATCGAAGACACCAACATGGCGACAGCGAAAATGCCGGCCGGGTAGAACATCGCTTTCCTGATTTTGCCTTTCAGCGCTTCGATGCGCTCCTTGTAGGTGGCCAGCGTGTCCAGGACGGTATCCAGCACACCGGCGCCTTCACCCGCCTTGACCAGGTTGCGATACAGGTCGTCGAACTGGAGCGGGTGCCGGGCCAGCGATTCGGTCAGGGTCTGACCGCCGGAAATCGAATCCCGGATGTCCTCGAGCATGACGCGCATGCGTTCGTTCTTCTGCCCGCCGGCCAGGATTTCGAACGACTGCACCATGGGTACACCGGACTGCAGCATGGTGGCGATCTGCCGGCTGAATACGGCGATTTCCAGCGCCGATATCCGCTTGCCGGCGGAACCGAAAAGTGGCTTCTTCTTTGCCTTGACGATAGTGGGATTGATCCCCTGCTTGCGCAGTTCGGCACGGACCAGATTGGCGCTCTTGGACTGCGTCTGGCCTTTCATCTTCTGACCGCGCTTGTCGGTCCCTTCCCAGACGAAAACTTCAAATGGGTTGGCCCTGGCGGCAGTACGGGTCGCGGTCGCTTTGGTGGTAGCCATGGATTAGTCCTTGGTCACACGGTTGATTTCGGCCAGGCTGGTGACGCCGTTCCTGGCTTTCAGAAGGGCGGAGCGACGAAGATCGTTGACGCCGGAGCGCTCGGCTGCTTCGGCGATCTTCATGGCATTGCCGCCTTCCAGCACGATCTTCTGGATCTCGTCGGTCATTGGCATGACCTGATAGATGCCAAGGCGGCCCTTGTAGCCATCGTTGCAGTCGGCGCAGCCGACGGCCTCGTACAGGGTGATGCCCGCCTTGACCTCTTCTTCGCTGAATCCTTCCGCCAGCAGGGCGGACTCCGGCAACTTCAGTTCGCGCTTGCAGTCGTGCAGGCGGCGGGCAAGACGCTGGGCAATCACCAGCGTCACTGAGCTGGTGATGTTGTACGGAGCGATGCCCATATTCATCAGGCGGGCAACGGTCTGCGGGGCATCGTTGGTGTGCACGGTGGACAACACCATGTGTCCGGTTTGCGCGGCCTTGATGGCAATTTCGGCGGTTTCCAGGTCGCGGATCTCGCCGACCATGATCACGTCCGGGTCCTGGCGCAGGAAAGCGCGCAGGGCGACCGGGAAGGTCATGCCCTTCTTGACGTTGACCTGGACCTGGTTGATACCGGCCACGCGCATTTCCACCGGATCTTCGCAGGTGGAGATGTTGCGCTCCTCGGTGTTGAGGATATTGAGGCCGGTGTACAGGGACACCGTCTTGCCCGAACCGGTCGGCCCGGTCACCAGGATCATGCCGTAGGGCTTCTGCAGCGCGTCCAGGTACAGCTTCTTCTGCACGTCCTCGTAGCCCAGCTTGTCGATGCCCAGCTTGGCCGCCGAGCCATCGAGCAAGCGCAATACGATCTTTTCGCCAAACAGGGTGGGGCAGGAACTGACGCGGAAATCCATCTGCCGCGTCTTGGAAACATTGAGCTTGATGCGGCCGTCCTGGGGTACCCGGCGCTCGGCGATGTCCAGTTGCGCCATGACCTTCAGGCGCGCCGACAGGCGCGGGGCAAGCTTGATCGGGGCTTTGGCCATCGAACGCAGGATGCCGTCCATGCGCATGCGCACCCGGAACTCGCCCTCGTACGGTTCGAAATGGATGTCGGACGCGCCGCGCTTGATGGCGTCGAGCAACATCTTGTTGATGAACTTCACGACCGGCGTGTCGTCGCCCTTGCTGTCGACGGCGGTATCGTTGACGTCGTCGTCGCCGCCTGTGGCCTCGAGGTTTTCCAGGCCTTCGTCCTGGTCATCGGCCTGGTTCAGGCTGTCGGTGTTCATCAGGGCCTGGTCGATGGTCCGGCGCAGGCGGTCCTCGTCGACCAGGATCGGTTCCACGGTCAGGTTGGTCGCGAACTTGATGTCGTCCAATGCCCGGGTGTTCGTCGGGTCTGAGATCGCCACGTACAAGCGGTTGCCGCGCCGGTACAAGGGTAGGGCGACGTGCTTCTGGATCAGGTCCTCGCTGATGATCTTGACCGCCGAATAGCGCAGGTCCAACGCGCTGGCATCGAACAGCGGCATGCCGAACTCGGTGGAATTGGCAGCCGCGACCTGGGCCACCGTGACCATGCGTTGCTCGAGCAGGTACGCGTGCGCCTGCTTCTTGGACTTGGACGCTTCTTCAAGCGCACGGCGGGCGTCGGCTTCGCCCAAAACGCCATCCAGCACCAGCCGGCGCGTGATGCCGGTGATGCCTGCCAGATTAGTCGTAGCCACATTCATTCGGAGCTTTCCCCGGTTACAAGAGGACTTTACCGCAATTTCCTCGATTTGGAAGCATCATGGCCGGGCTGGCCTCCGGCATGGTCCAGCGGGGTCGCTTCGGGTTAACCTGAACATAATAGAGGGCAAGCTCCGAATGCGAATCTCGTTGATTCTACCTGCCAAGAACGAGGCCGAAGGCCTTCGCCGTACCCTGCCAGGGGTGCGTGAACTGCTGCCCGGGGCCGAGATTATCGTGGTCGACGATGGGTCGACGGACGATACGGCAAATGTTGCGCGCCAGAACGGAGCCACCGTGCTCAGCTCCCCGTATTCCATGGGTAACGGAGCCGCAATAAAGCGGGGCGCCAGAGCGGCTGGTGGCGATATCCTGGTGTTCATGGATGCAGACGGTCAGCACAATGCCGCCCTGATTCCGAAGCTGCTCGCCCGGCTCGAGCAGGGATACGATATGGTCGTTGGGGCCAGAGGCTGGGGAGATCAGGCAAGCGTCGGCCGTGGCCTTGCCAACGGCCTCTACAACCGCGTGGCGTCGGTGATGACAGGATTCGTCGTCGCTGACCTGACCTCGGGCTTTCGTGCCGTGCGCGCCGACAAGTTCAAAGAGTTCCTGCACCTGTTGCCCAACGGATTCTCATATCCGACCACGATCACTATGGCGTTTTTTCGCAGCGCCTACGCTGTAGCCTACGAGCCGATCCCGGTTGCACCGCGCGTCGGCAAGAGTCACATTCGGCCGTTGCGCGACGGCGTGCGCTTCCTGTTGATCATTTTCAAGATTGCCACGCTGTATTCGCCGCTCAAACTGTTCGCTCCGATTGGTGTCGGCTTCGGCGTACTGGGTCTCGCCAATTATGCGTACACCTTCATCACCGAATCCCGGTTTACCAACATGAGCGCATTGTTGTTCAGTGCCGCGGTCATCATTTTTCTGATCGGCCTGATCTCCGAACAAATCACGGCACTGACGTACCGCAAGGATGCCTAAGACCGCCGACCTCCCGGTTGCGCTGCTGGTGACGCGGAACTTTCCGCCTCTGCTCGGCGGGATGGAGAACGTCAACCAGCACCTTCTCCGCGAGCTGGCACGAGAATGGAGGGTGGCAGTTAGCGGCCCGGAAGGCAGCGCCGCCTTTGCGCCCGAGGCCGTCGCGGTTTGCGAGACCAGGCTCAAACCGCTGTCGCGTTTTCTGGTCGGCGCCGCCGTGCGCAGCCTGATGCTGGCGCGGGAAGTCCGCCCGCAGCTGGTGATCGCCGGTAGTGGCCTGGCGGCGCCGATGGCCTGGCTTGCGGCGCGGCTGAGCGGGGCGAAATTCGTCGTGTACCTGCATGGACTCGACATCATCGCGGCGAGTCGGATTTACCAATGGTGCTGGCTGCCATTTATCCGGGCTTGCGATTTGGCCCTCGTCAACAGCGGCAATACGGCAAAACTGGCGATCAGTCGTGGTCTGAGTGCTGATCGAATTCAGGTACTGCATCCGGGTACCGACCTGCCGAATCTGGATAGCGCAACAGGCACGGCGTTTCGCACTGAATTCGGCCTGGGCGACCGGCCGGTGCTGCTCTCGGTCGGGCGTCTGACGCGACGAAAGGGCTTGGCTGAGTTTGTTACTCGTGCCCTGCCGGCAATCGCCTCGGTTTCGGCCGATGTTGTCCTGGTCGTCATTGGCGAGGAGGCGTCGGATGCATTGCACACGCCGTCCGGATCGGAGCGCGAGCGCATCCTCCGCGCAGCCAGGACGGCAAATGTTGAATCGCACCTGATGTTCATAGGTCGCCGCGACGCCGCCAGCTTGAGCGCGGCGTACCAGGCGGCGCAAGTCCATGTGTTCCCGGTGCTCGAGCAGCCCGGGGATGTGGAAGGGTTCGGCATGGTTGCCCTGGAAGCGGCAGCGCATGGACTGAGGACGGTTGCGTTCGCTGTTGGCGGCGTGCCCGACGCGGTAGGCGACCCGGAGACTGGCCGCCTCGTGGCTCCGGGCGCGTACGCCGAACTGGCCAGGGCTGTTGTCGAGCTGCTTGAGTCACCGCAATCCGATGCGGGGCGTCTTGCCGCCCGCCGGTTCGCTGAAGGAAAAGACTGGGTGGCGTTTGGCAATCGGTTGCGGTCGCTGTTGGCAGCCTAGGCATGGGCGAACACGTCACATCGTCATCCGCCCGTCTCCCGCATGCGGTGCTCGACTTGCCGTCCCGGCGATGGAAAGCACTGAAGATCGAGAGCCTCTTGGAGCTCGAGGCGCGTCCAGGCCCGCTGCGGCTGCTCGAGATCGGAACCGGCTCGGGTGGAATCGCGCATTATTTCGCCACCCACCCGTCGGGTCGTTTTGCCGTCGAAACCGTCGATGTCGTGGACAACCGCCTGGTGAAGGAAGGGTTCGGCTACACGCAGGTTACCGACACTCGGCTGCCATTCGAGGATCGCAGCTTCGATATCATCCTGACCAATCATGTCATCGAACATGTCGGGGACGAGTCGCAACAACGCGCTCATCTCGATGAAATTCGACGGGTACTGAAAATCGACGGCGTCGGCTATCTCGCCGTGCCCAATCGCTGGATGCTGGTCGAGCCGCATTACCAGCTGATTTTTCTCAGCTGGCTGCCGCCGTCCTGGCGATCGCCGTATCTGCGCGCGTCGGGCAAGGGCAGAGAATACGATTGTCGACCCTTGCAGCCAGCCCAGTTGGAGAGAATGCTGGCGCAAAGCCGGTTCTGCTTTCGGAATATCTGCCTGGAGGCGCTTCGGGCAACCTTCGAAATCGAGCGAAGCGGCTCAAGGTCCGCGCGTTTCCTGGCAAAGGTTCCCGACGCGTTGCTGAGGCCGATGCGATCGTTGATTCCGACGCTCATCTATCGGATCTGGCTGCCGCAACCGGACGCCGCGCACGCGGGACGAGCCGATGGCTAATTACGGCTCTGGAAAATCGGGAGCCGGCCGCATTCTGTTCCTGGGCAAGCGCTTCTACACCAACAAAGATGCCTTGGCAGAGCGATTCGGACGGGTGTTCCATTTTCCGAACGAATGGTCCAAGTCCGGTCGGAATGTGTTTCTCTGGTTGATTGACTATCACTCGAAAATTCCTGTCAACGACAGCCGAGGGTCCCTGGAAGTTTCCTCGACGCCAGTCCTGAGTCTGGCGATGTTCAAGTCGTTTCTGGCCATGGTCGCCAGTTTCCGACCCAGAATCGTGGTGGCCAGCGGCGATTGCTACATCGGACTGTTGGCGTGGGTTGTGGCGCGCCTGACGGGAGCTAGCTTCGTTTTCGACATCTACGACAAGTACGACGAATTCGCAGGTTATCGGAAGCCCTTTGGATTCGATCTGTTCGGCTTCCTGATCAGGCGCGCCCGCCTGAGCCTGTTCGCTTCGCGCGCGCTTGCCGAGCGATTGTCTTCGCTCAAGCCAGGAGGCGCCATCGAGGTGGCGCCCAACGGGGTCGATGCGCAGATGTTCCACCCAATGGACATCCGTCGGTGCCGCGAAGCGCTGGACCTCGATCCCGGTTTGACTCTGATAGGTTACTTCGGTGGCATGGAGCCCGACCGGGGCGTAGCAGACCTGATCCAGGCCGTTGAGATTCTAAGAGACGGGGGAGCGGACATCAGGCTGCTGATCTGCGGCAAAGCGCATCCGTCAACGCCTCTGTCCCATGATTGGATAATCTATCGAGGCATGATTACGCATGAGCAAATGCCGTTCTATCTCAATGCTTCGGACGTGCTCGTCGTTCCTTATCGGCTATCGGAGTTCATGGATATGGGCGCTTCGTGCAAAATTGCCGAATACCTGATGTGCGCAAAGCCCTTGGTGAGCACGAGTACCCCGAATTTGACCGCGAACTTTCCCATGCAGGCGCTCGAGCTGGGCCAGGCACTCTGCCGGCCGGAAGACGCAGCCGACCTGGCGCGAGCGATCGACTATCAGCTGCATCACGGTGCGCTGGTATCGATTCCGCAGCACATGCGGTGGGAGGAGATTGCCACGGCCGCCATGCGCGCCATCGAGCGCAGTACCGAGGACTTGCCCATTGGCCCATAAGCATACGATTGTCTGCGTCATCGGGACGCGGCCGGAAGCTATCAAGATGGCGCCGGTGATCAGCGC
>JBAZBG010000021.1:0-12886 GCA_041671585.1 Arenimonas sp.
GGCCCAGGCCGGCCACGAAAATCCCGCCGACGCGCCGCGCGCGTATCTGGCCGGACTCGGACGCGTGTTCCCGCGCCTGAATGCGCCTTACGCGCCGGCAAAGGACATGCTCGCGGCACTCGACGAATTCTGGCCGAAACTGGATGCGCTAGAGCCCTTGGGCAAGGAGTTGCTGATCGAAGGCCTGGTGGCCGCGGTCAGTCACGACGGCCAGGTCACCGTCGCCGAATCGGAACTCCTGCGAACCGTCTGCGCATCCTTGCACTGCCCCCTGCCGCCGATGCTCGAACGCACCGATCCCCGCCCATCCCCCGCACTCATGTAGGAGCGGCTTCAGCCGCGAAGCCCTTAGCACTTCGCTCTTCCCTCTTCGACTCACCGCCCGGAACTTGCACCCGGCCGCCGGCCCCAGCCAGTGATTGCTTTTCGGGCATGGGAAACATCCTGTTTCCATGCCCGCGCCGGCCATCCCTGGCCGGCTAGTCGCAATCACTGCCTGTGTCCGACGTCCACTCTGATGGGGTGGGACTCGGATGGGATGTAGGGCCGAAGCGCTAGCCCTTGCCGCTGACTTTCTTGTTTCAGCCTGTCGCTCAGGTGTTGGCTAACGCTGCTGGCTGGCACACGACAGCGGGTAGTGCCGCGTGCATCGCTTTGTATTATCGAGCGAGCCCAACCCGATCCGTTCGCTCGTCGGGGTCAGGGCATGTTGGTCCGAGCGGGGCAGGACGCCAGGAGCGGCGGCCAGTAGAAAACAGGGATGTTTTTTCCTGGACGCGGACCAACATGCCCTGGCCGCGGCGGGCGGGGTGCAAGTTCTGGGCGGCGGATCGAAGAGCAGAAGCCAGAAGCCAGAAGCCAGAAGCCAGAAGCCAGAAGCCAGAAGCCAGAAGCCAGAAGCATCGCGGCTAAAGCCGCTCCCACAGTCTGTTGTAAATTGGGCTAGACCAGGCCGGTGGTGTAGAAGACAGCAATGACTACGAAGACGGCGGCGGTCTTGATCAGCGTGATGGCGAAGATGTCCTTGTAGCTTTGCCGATGCGTCAGGCCGGTCACAGCCAGCAGCGTGATCACCGCACCGTTATGCGGCAACGTATCCATGCCGCCGGAAGCCATCGCCGCGACCCGATGCAGGACTTCCATCGAGATGCCGGCCGCGCTCGCGTTCTGCACGAAGGTGTCCGCCATCGCCGCCAACGCAATGCTCATGCCGCCGGACGCCGAGCCGGTGATGCCGGCCAGGGCGGTCACGGTGACTGCTTCGTTGACCAGCGGATTGGGAATCGCCCGCAGCGCGTTGGCGACCACCAGGAAGCCGGGCAGTGATGCGATCACCGCACCGAAGCCGTACTCGGACGCGGTGTTCATCGATGCCAGGAGCGCGCCGCCGACGGCCGACTGGCTGCCCAGGGCAAAACGCCCGCGCAGTGATTTCCAGGCGAACAGCATCACGCTCAGGATACCGATCAGCAAGGCGCCTTCCACGGCCCAGATCGCCGCGACCTTGGACACTTCCTGGACCACGGGCTTGGCACTGCCGATCACTGCCGGCGCAAATTCGTGGCTGGCCCCGTACATGCGCGGGATCAAGGTGGTGAACAGCTTGTTGCTCACGCCCACCAGCACCAGCGGCAGTATCGCCAGCAGTGGATGCGCCAGTCGGTCCTCGACGAAAGCGACTGGCTCGTTGACGAGTTGGCTGCCGTAGCCTTCGTCGGCCGCCAGCGCCTTGCGCCGTTGCCATTCCAGGTAACTCAGGCCGGCGATCAGGATGAAGATTGCGCCGATGGCGCCGAGCATGGGCGCCGCCCAGGCATCGGTGCCGAAGAACGTGGTCGGGATGATGTTCTGGATTTGCGGCGTGCCCGGCAGCGCATCCATCGTGAAGGTGAAGGCCCCGAGAGCGATGGTCGCCGGTATCAGCCGTTTGGGAATGTCGCTTTGGCGGAACAACTCAGCGGCAAAGGGGTACACCGCGAACACCACGACAAATAGCGACACGCCACCGTAAGTGAGCAGGGCGCAGACCAGCACGATCGAGAGCATCGCCCGTTCGCGACCGACCAGGCGAATGGTCGCGGCGACGATCGAGCGCGAGAAGCCCGACAGCTCGATCACCTTGCCGAAGATCGCACCGAGCAGGAACACCGGGAAGTACAGCTTGAGAAAGCCGACCATCTTCTCCATGAACAGTCCGGTGAACACCGGCGCGACCAGCCCCGGGTCGGTCAGCAGCACCGCGCCCATGGCGGCCACCGGCGCGAACAGAATGACGCTGTAGCCGCGATACGCGACCAGCATCAGAAAGCACAGCGCGGCCAGTACGATCACAAAGGCCATGCCTTCGTTCCTTCCGTTGGTTGTAGCGCGGAAGTGTCGGCATTGCGGCGCGGCGGGCACACTGTACCAAGGTACAAGTGCACGCCGTGGGGGTGGGCCCTAGTCTGCAATGCAATTCGGCCGACCGGTCGTGAGCTGTTTGAAAGGGGAGAACATGAAGCGCAACCATCTCAGTCTGGCCATCGGCCTGATCCTCGGCCTGTCCGTGACGGCGCAGGCCCAGGACAACCCGGCCGCGGCCGCCGACGACCAGACCGCCACGGCGGACAAGCCCAGGGACGCGGCGACACTCGACAAAGTGATCGTCACCGCGCGACGCCGTGAGGAGACCTTGCAGGACGTGCCGGTCGCGGTCACCGCGTTCACGCCGGAAACGGTCGACAAGTTGAACATCCGCGATCTCGGCGATCTCGATGCGCAAGTCCCCAACCTGACCATCTATGCCGCTCGCGGCAACAACACCACCGTCACGGCCTATATTCGCGGCGTGGGCCAGTCGGATCCGTTGTGGGGTGTCGATCCGGGTGTCGGAATCTACCTGGACGATGTGTACATCGCGCGCCCGCAAGGCGGCTTGCTGGATGTGTTCGATATCGGCCGCGTCGAGGTCCTGCGCGGGCCGCAGGGAACGCTGTACGGCAAGAACACCGTGGGCGGGGCCATCAAGTACGTATCGCGCAACCTGCCGACCGAAACCGAGGGAAATTTTGAAATCACCGCGGGCAGCTACGGCCAGGCCGACTTCAAGGGCGCCATTGGCGGTGAGCTCGGCAACAATGTGCGCGTGCGGGTTGCCGCGGCCAGCCTGAACCGCGACGGCTTCGGCGAGAACATCAACACCGGCGTCGATGTCAGCGACAAGGACACCCAGGCGATGCGCCTGACGCTGGGCTGGTCTCCCGACGCTGGCAATTTCGACCTCAAATTTTCGGCGGACCACACGATCGACGGTTCTGGCGTGCGTGGCGCGCAGATGCTGACCGACAATCGCTTCGATCCGTCGCTGCCGAACCTGCCGCCGCTGAGCGACCGCTATGACGTGCGCAGCGGCATGTTCGCGGACAACTCGACCACGATGTCTGGCGCCTCCCTGACTGCCAGCTGGCGGCCGAACGACGACTGGACCTTGAAATCGATCAGCGCCTGGCGCAAGTCGGACACCGAGACCTCGATCGACTTCGACACCCTGCCCGCGGAAATAACCGATGTGCACGCGGGTTATCACGACAAGCAGCTCAGCCAGGAATTCCAGGCCGCCTACGATGGCGGCGGCAAGTCGCGCGGCGTGCTCGGCGTGTACTGGTTCGAAGGCGAAGCCGGCGGACTGGTGCGCAACATATTCCTGAAGGGCGCCGACCTGCCGCCGTTCTTTCCGAACCCGCCGGGCCCCGGGTTTCCCGGTTTGTTCGGCGACACTCGCGGCCAGGTCGATACCAGGAGCATCGCGGTCTATGGTGACTGGAGCTACGCCGTTACCGACAAGTTCAGCCTGAGCGGCGGTTTGCGCTGGACCCGGGAAGAGAAGGTCGCCGACGTGCTCAATCGCAGTTACAGCAATGACAGCTTCACGACCGTTACGGCGACCGCCGCTGACTTCGAGAAATCGGTGACCTTCACCAATCTTTCGCCGAAGGTGTCGCTTGACTACAAGGTCACCGACGACGTGCTGCTGTATGGCCTGTTCGCGCGCGGTTTCAAGTCCGGCGGTTTCAATATTCGCGCCAGCGCGTTGCCGATCACCCAGCTTCCCTATGACGATGAGTCGGTGGATAGCTTCGAGATCGGCAGCAAGATGAGTTTCTTCGATCAGCGCATGTTCCTGAACGTCGCCTACTTCGACAACAAGTACAAGGACATCCAGCTGTCGGTATTCACCTCCTGCGTGGTCGGCAACGTGCCGATCTTCTGCGCCGACTTCACCAACGCCGGCAAGGGTTCGGTGCGCGGCCTGGAGCTGGAAATGCAGGTGCGGCCGAACGAGCATTGGTTCATCAGCGGCAACCTGGCCACGCTCGACGCCAAGTTCGACGAGTACATGTTCAAGGGCGTCAACATCGCCGACCAGCAGGAATTCACCAATGCTCCGGACTTTTCCGGTGCGCTGAACGTCGAGTATCGGCAGCCGATCGGCGCCGGTGAGCTGAGCATGCGTGTCGGCTACAGCTATCAGAGCGACGTGGTTGCCACCACCGAAGTCACCGTGGATCCAATTACCCATGTCGTCACGCAGCCGATCACCCAGGACGGTTACGGCCTGCTTGGCGCCGGCATCATCTGGAAGAGCGGCGGCCCCTGGACGGTGTCCTTGCAGGGCAGCAACCTGACGGACAAGGAGTACCTGACCACCGGTTACGTGATTCCGAGCACGGGCGTGCGCACCGGGTTCTATGGCAATCCGCGCCAGGTCAGCTTGTCGGTGCGCTACGAGTTCTGATTGGCGAGACCTCGCAGTCGCGACGGGTCGTGTGTGCGGCCGGTCGCGACTGGTTTCTTGCAGGAAGGGGATGCAGCCATCGGCTGCGTTATCCTGACGGCGTTCGTTCGCAGGCCGACGCATGCTCAGTGACCCGCTGGTCGTAATCGCCGCATTGCTCTGGCTGGGCCTGCTGTTCGGCGCCGCGATCTGGGCCGAACGTCACCCGCAATTGCTGGGACCATACTGGCCGGTGGTCTACAGCCTGTCGCTGGCGGTGTATTGCACCTCGTGGACGTTCTACGGCACCGTGACCCAGGCGCAACGTTCGGGATGGCCGGTGCCGCCCACGTTCATCGGCACCATCCTTCTGTACGCCTTTGGTTTCGGCTTCCTGCGCCGGCTGCACCGCATCGCCCGGGAACAGAATTCGACATCGCTGGCCGATCTGGTGGCCACGCGCTTGGGCAAGAGTTCGGGGCTGGCGGCCGCCATCACCTTCGTCGCCGTGCTCGGGATCCTTCCGTACATCGCATTGCAGCTGAAAGCGGTGACCATGAGCTATGGGCTGTTGACCGATGCCGGCCAGGGCTCGCCGTCGCCGTGGCAGGACAGCTCGCTGTACGTTGCCCTGGCTATGGCCCTGTTCGCCATGCTGTTCGGCACCCGTCGCGCTTCGCTGGCCGAGCACAATCGGGGCCTGGTGATGGCCATGGCGGTGGAGTCCTTGCTCAAGCTCGGCGCGATGCTGGCGCTCGGACTGTTCGTCTGGTCCGGGCCGGCACTGCCGGCGAGTACCGGTACCGTGCACACCGCCGATGGCGCCAGCGGGTTCCCGACATTGATCCTCCTCGGCGCGCTGGCCATGGTGACGTTGCCGCACCAGTTCCACGTCGGCGTGGTGGAGTGCCGTGAAGAGCGGCACTTGCGCACTGCGCGCTGGATGTTTCCGTTGTACATGCTGCTGATCGCCTTGCCGATCCTGCCGCTGGCCCGCGCCGGCGATGCCTTGCTGGCGCCGCAGGGCGTGCCCTCGGACTTGTACGTGCTGGCTTTGCCCCTGTCGCAGGGCAACGAGGCGCTGGCCTTGTTCGCCTTCCTGGGCGGCTTGAGCGCGGCGACCGGCATGGTGATCCTGGCGACGCTGGCCTTGAGCGTGATGATCGGCAACCACTGGTTGACGCCGATGCTGGTGCGCGGCCCGTGGGCGGTGGGCAGTTCCGGCGAAGGCGGCGACCTGCGCGGCGCCGTCTTGCTGCAACGACGCATCGGCATATTGGCGGTCGTGTTGCTGGCCTGGGTCTATAGCCGGGCCATTGCCGGCAGCGATGCGCTTGCCGATATCGGCGCGGTGTCGTTTTCGGGGCTGGCCACGCTCGCGCCCGCGGTGGCCTTCGCGGTCTGGCGGCCGCAGACGCCGCCGCGCGCCGTGATGCTCGGTCTTGCCGTGGCCGTCGCGGTCTGGACCTGGGTCCTGCTGGTGCCGGCGCTGGCGGAAGGATTCGGCGGTTCCAGTGCGTGGTTGCACGACGGACCGTTCGGACTGTGGTGGGTGGCACCGGACCGGCTGCTCGGCCTGGACGCGTGGAGTCGGCTGGCCCGTGCGGTGACCCTCAGCCTGCTGGCCGGCACGCTGGTGACCTGGATCGACGCATCCCGACGCGGCATCGCGCCGGAAGTCGCGACCGGCGCCGGATTCGCGCGCGCCCGCTTGCAGGAAATCGCTGCGCGTTTCCTGCCCGAAGATCGCGTCCGCAACCTGCTCGCCGATGCCGGCGAATTCGACGCCGTTCCCAGCCAGGTGGAGCAGCGCATCGAGCGCGAACTTGCTGCCGTGCTCGGCGCAGCATCGGCGCGCTTGCTGCTTGATGCGGCCCGGCGCGAGCAGGGCCGCGACCTGGACACGGTGGCAACAATAGTCGGCGAAGCGTCGCAGGCCCTGCGCTTCAACCAGCGTCTGCTCGAGGCCGCGTTGGAGAACATGAGCCAGGGCATCAGCGTGGTCGACAGCGAACTGCGCCTGGTCGCCTGGAACCGTCGCTACGCCGAACTATTCGACTATCCAGAAGCTCTGCTCCGCGTCGGCGTGCCGGTGGCGGAATTGCTGGCGCACAACTTGGGCAGCGGTGCGCAGGCCGACGGCGATGCGGCCGGGGAAGTGCGCAAGCGCCTGGCGCACATGCGCGCGGGCACGCCGTATGTCGCCGAGCGTCGCTTCGCCGACAGCGTGGTCGAGATTCGCGGCAATCCGATGCCTGGCGGTGGTTTCGTCGCCACGTTCACCGACGTGACCGCCTTTCGCCGCACCGAAGCCGAACTCAAGGGCATCGCCGAAACGCTGGAACAACGCGTCGTCGGTCGCACTGCCGAACTGGAAGGCGCCAAGGGTGAAGCCGAGCGGGCCAATCGAGCGAAGACGCGTTTCCTGGCCGCAGTCAGCCATGACCTGGCCCAGCCCTTGAATGCGGCGCACCTGTTCACGCATGCACTGGCCCAGCAGCTGGAGCATCAGCAATACCGCGAGGCGGTGGCCAATATCGACGGCGCCCTGGTATCAGCGGAAGGCCTGCTCGCCGGATTGCTCGACATTTCCCGCCTCGATGCCGGTGGCCTGGCGCCCAACGTGCACGCGTTCTGCATCGATGATGTGCTGCACAACCTGGCGACCGAGTTCCGCGTCCTGGCGCAGCAAAAGCAATTGCGCCTGCACTATATTCCGTCGCGTGCGTGGGTCCACAGCGACCCGCAGCTGCTGCGCCGCGCGCTGCAGAACTTCCTGGCCAATGCGGTGCGTTACACCGAGACCGGCCGCATCGCCCTTGGCTGCCGCCGTCGCGGCGACCAGCTGTCGGTCGAAGTCAGGGACACTGGCCCCGGCATCGCCGAAGCCGACCAAAAACTGATCTTCGAAGAATTCCGTCGCCTCGATCGCGGAGGGCAGGGACTCGGCCTGGGCCTGGCCATCGCCGATCGCATCACGCGCTTGCTCGGTCACCGGCTGGAACTGCGTTCGCGTCCAGGCCACGGCGCGATGTTCGCGATCGGCGTGCCGATGACGACGCCACAGCACAGTCGTGTGGCGGTGGCGTCGATGGCAGTGCAAGCGGTGCCACGCAGCCGGGTGCTGGTGGTCGACAATGACCCGGAAGTCTTGCGTGCGATGCAGGCGCTGTTGTCGGGTTGGCAGTGTGACGTACTGGCCGCGCACGACCTGGCGGAGGCTGGGCGCTTGGTCGCGGCTGGCGCGCCGGACATGCTGCTGCTCGACTATCACCTAGACGCCGGACAGACCGGATTGATGCTGCGCGATCGCCTGGCGATGCCGGCACTGCCCTGCGTGATCATCACCGCCGACCACAGCGAAACGGTGCGCCGGGCGGTGATGGCGGCCGGTTGCCAGCTTCTGTACAAGCCGCTGAAACCGCTGGCGCTGAAATCGGTGATGGCCAGGTTCGTGGCCGCGCGCGAAAACGCGTGAGGATCAGCCGCCGTCCACCGCCGAACGGCTTGGATCCGACAGTTCCAGCGAACGCAACAGCACGCCGGCCTGAGTGCGATTCCTGACGCCAAGCTTTTCGAAGATCGCACTCATATGCGCTTTCACCGTGCGCTCCTGGATTCCGAGTTCGTCGGCGATCTGCTTGTTCAGGCGACCATCGGCGACGCGGCTCAGGACTTTGAACTGCTGGGGACTGAGCGCCGCCAGTTTGGCCGCGACGTCGCGATCCTGCGGCGACGGCATGATGGCGTCGACCGCTGTGCGTAGCGCCGGCGGAAGCCACTCCTCGCAGTTGAGCACCGCACGCAAACCGGACTGGAGCGCATCCAGATCGGCGCGCTTGGTCAGGTAACCGGTGGCGCCATAGGCCAGTGCGCGGCGAATCGTCACTGGATCGTCGTGGGCCGAAATCATGACCACCGCGACACCCGGATGTTCGGCGCGCAGCGAGGCAAGGCCCATCAAACCGTGGCTACCGGGCATGTGCAGATCGAGCAGGACCAGGTCGGTGTCCGGCCGTCTGTTCAAGGCGGCAAGCGCAGAGTGCAGGTCTTCCGCCTCGCTGATTTCCGCTTCGGGCAACACGCCGCGCACGGCCTGGGTCAGCGCCAGGCGATACAGCGGGTGGTCGTCGGCGATCAGCAAGCGCGTCATCCCGCGATTCTAGTTCCTAACCCCAGGTAGGAGCGGCTTCAGCCGCGATGCTTATCGCGAAAAGCATCGCGGCTGAAGCCGCTCCCACAGAATTGGTCACTGCGCGGTCCAGCCGCCGTCCACGGGAATCGCGGCGCCGGTCAGGTTGTGCGCGGCGGGACGACACAGCCAGAGCACCAGTTCGGCAATTTCCTCGGGCAAGGACATGCGCAGGCTGGGTTGCTTCTCGCCAAGCAACGCGCGCACGGCAGCCTCGCGATGGCCGCCGTTGGATTCCATGCGTGCGCTGATCTGTGGCTCGATCAGGGCCGTCTCGACCCAGCCAGGACAAATGCAGTTGATGGTGACGCCACCGCTGGCGCGCGAACCGACAGCGGCGTACTCGAGCGCGGCGACCTTGCTCAGGCCAACCAGTCCAAACTTGCTGGCCACATAGGGCGCCTTGTTCACCGACGCGATCAGGCCGTGCACCGAGGCGACGTTGATCACGCGTCCGAAGCCGCGCGCCGCCATCGACGGCAGCGACAGGCGCATGGTGTGGAATGCCGCGCTCAGGTTGATCGCCAGCACGCTGTCCCAGCCTGCCGTCGGCATTTCAGCCAGGCTGGCGATGTGCTGGACGCCAGCGCAATTGATCAGCACGTCGATCGCGCTCCACGCCGCGCAATCGGCCATCATGGTTTCGATGTCATTGGCGTTACGCAGGTCGGTGGCGAAATGACGCGCGTCGAGCGCACCGGCGTCCCTGAGGCTGGCCAGGGCGGTGGCGACCTGATCGGGACTGCCGAGTCCGTTGATCGCTACGCGCGCGCCGGCGGCGCCCAGCGCCTGCGCAATCGCCAGTCCGATGCCCGACGTGCCGCCGGTGACCAGCGCGCAGCGACCACGGAGAAAACTGTCGGACATGGCGGGCTCGCGCTGTAAGGCCAGAGCGAAAAGTAGCAGCGGCCGACGGCGCGCGAACTCGTACCAAAGTACGATGCGCGCTTCCGCTACCCTTGATACGGTGTGCCCATGAGCCAGCATCGACTCACATTGTTGTTGCCATTGACGGCAATCGTCGCGCTGACCGCTTGTGCCAGCTCGCCCGCGCGTGGCGAGCGCGTCGATTTCCTGGTGTCGGAGATCGAACAGCATGCGTTCTCCGGCGACGACGATCTGTTGACTGGCGGCCTAAACGCCGATGGCTTGAAACGGCCGACGCCACCGGCATTTGCCGACCCGGCGCAGCCGACGCCCACCGAGCTTCGACGGCGCGCCATCTGGAGCAATTGGCGCGGCATCGCCGACCTGGCTCCCGGCGGTGCTTATGGCGAGGTATACGGCAGCTTGCAGCCGGTGCCCGGCCGTGAGTATCACGCGTTGGCCAAGTTACCCGGCGCCAGCCAGCCGCACCGCGTGATGGTGCAGGTTCCTGACGGGTTTGATGCGGGCAAGCGCTGCATCGTCGTCAGCGCTTCGTCCGGCTCGCGCGGAATCTACGGTGCCATTGCGCTGGCCGGCAGCTGGGGCCTGGCGCATGGCTGCGCCGTCGCCTACACCGACAAGGGCGCCGGAACTGGCTACGTGGATACCGCCACTGGACGCGGGGCGAAGCTGGACGGAATCCGGGCCGCCGAGGGTGATGTCACCGAGTTCAGCACAGCGCCGATCGTGCGCAGCGGCCCGGCGCCGATCGCGACGAAACACGCACATTCGCAGGACAATCCCGAAGCCGAATGGGGACGACACGTAAAGCAGGCGGCTGAGTTCGCGCTGCAGGTATTGGCTTCAGCGCGTCCTGACGAACGAGCTTTCACTTTCGCCAACACGCGCGTGATTGCCGTCGGCGTTTCCAATGGCGGGGGCGCCGTATTGCGCGCCGCGGAACTGCCTGGCGAGTGGCTCGATGGCGTGGTCGCGATCTCGCCGAATATTCATTCGGGGCAAGGCGGCCGGGCCCTGTACGACTATACGACGGAGGCTGCGCTGTATTTGCCGTGCGCGCTAAATTCCAGCGCGTTCGATGCCGTGGCGATGGCGCGTCCTGGCGGCTCGCCCCCAGCGACGGGCGCGATCCGATGTGCTTCGTTGCATGGCGCGGGTCTGTTGCAGGCCGATTCGGCGGAACAGCAGGCGGAAGAGGCGCGCGCGGTCCTGCTCGCTTACGGCTGGACAGACGCCGCACTTGGCGCGGCAGCACTGAGCACCGGATTGGATCTATGGCGCGCGGTGGCGGTCACTTACTCTTCGTCCTACGCGCGCACGACCGCCGCGGACATGCCCTGCGGCTACAGCTTCCAGGCGGTGGACGGCAGTGGCGCGGTGCGCGCTTCGAGCGTGACCGAGCAAGCAGCGTGGTGGAGCGATGCTTCGGGAATTCCGCCGGGAGCCGGAGTTGGCATCCGGGACCAGATGGCGAGCGGCATCGATGCTTCCTTTCCCGGGCTGCAATGTCTGCGCGGACTCTGGCAGGACTCGGGCGATGTCGCGGACAAAGCACGGGCAAGCATTGCGGCGACGCGCTCGGGTTTGCCGCGCCCGGGATTGCCGGTACTGGTGATGCACGGCGCCGACGACGGGCTGATCCCTGCCGCCTTCACTGGCGCTGCCTACGCGCGATGGGCCAAGGCCGAGGGACGCAACGTGCGCTACTGGCAGGTCGCCAACGCCCAGCACTTCGATGCCTTTCTCGGCCTGCCGGCCATGGCCTCGAAATACCTGCCGATGCTGCCGTACGCCTACCATGGCCTGGACGCGATGTGGGCGCACCTGGCCGACGGCAAGCCACTGCCGGGTGATGCGCAGATCGCAACCATCAAACGCGGACGGCCGGACGGCACGTCTGCGCGCCTGGCCGCGGAGAACCTCGGCCAACTGCCCTGAGCTACACGCTTCGACTCACCGTCCGGAACTACCGCACCCCCGACGTCCACTCGGTTGGGTAAGGCTCGAATGGGGAGAAGTGCCGAAGCGCGAGCCTTTGCCATTGGCCTTCCTCACCCCTTCGCCGCGCTATCGCTGCTGGCTGGCGCACGACAGCGGGTAGCATCGCGTGCATCGCTTTGGATTATCGAGCAAGTCCAACTCGATCTGTCCGAACGTCGGGGTCAGGCCATGTTGGGCCGAGCGGGGCAGGACGCCAGGAGCGGCGGCCAGTAAAAAACAGGATGTTTTTTCCTGGACGCGGACCAACATGGCCTGGCCGCGGCGGGCGGTTGGTAGTTCTGGGCGGTGATTAGAAAAGCCGAAAAGCGAAGAGCATCGCGGCTGAAGCCGCTCCTACAACGCTGGGCGGTTGAGGATCAGGTCGGCGGCGCGTTCGGCGATCATCATGCTGGGGGCGTTGGTGTTGCCGCCGATCAGCTTCGGCATCACCGAGGCATCGACCACGCGCAGGCCCTTGACGCCGCGCACGCGCAACTGCGCGTCGACCACGGCGTCTGGATCGTCGTCACGACCGATCTTGCAGGTGCCGACCGGGTGATAGATCGACTCGGCTTTGCGTCGGATGAAATCGATGATTCCGGCTTCGTCCTGCACCTTGTCGCCGGGGAATATTTCCTCGCCACGGTACGGCGCGAATGCCGGCTGGGAGAAGATTTCCCGGGCCAGGCGCACGCATTCGACCATCATCTTCTGGTCGCGCCCTTCCGGATCGCTGAGGTACGCCGCCTCGATGCGGACTTTGTCCGCCGCATTGTTGCTGACCAGCGAGACCCGGCCGCGGCTCCTCGGCCGCAGGTAACAGGAGTGCACCGTGTAGCCGTAGCCCGGCAGGTGGTTGCGGCCGTGATCGTCGAGTTGCGCCGGCACGAAATGAAACTGCACGTCCGGCCGTTCGTCCTCGGCAAATCGCGAACGCAGGAAGCCGCCGGTCTCGGCGATATTGCTGGTGCCCGGACCTTGCTTGAACAGGTAGTACTGCAGACCGATCAGGACATCGTTGGTCTTGTCGTAAGTGATCGGCTGCGTACAGCGTTGCATCGTGCATACGTCCA
>JBAZBG010000022.1:0-12751 GCA_041671585.1 Arenimonas sp.
CTTCCACCACACCTTCGGCCTGCCAGTGCTGACCACCAACTGTTCCAACAACTACGGCCCGTACCAGTTTCCGGAAAAACTGATACCGCTGATCATCCAGAAGGCGATCGCCGGCGACGCGTTGCCCATCTATGGTGATGGGCTCAATGTTCGCGACTGGTTGTACGTCGGCGATCACTGCGCCGCCATCCGGCGGGTGCTCGAGGCCGGACGCATTGGCGAAACCTACAACGTCGGCGGCGACGCCGAGCGAACCAATATCCAGGTGGTGGAGTCAATCTGCGGCTTGCTCGACCAGCGCCGGCCGCGCGCCGATGGCCGGCCGCGCTCGTCGCAGATCAGCTTCGTCAAGGACCGGCCGGGGCACGACCGCCGCTACGCCATCGACGCAACGAAATTGAAGCGCGAGCTCGGCTGGGCGCCAACCGTCGCGTTCGAACAAGGTATCGCGCGAACCGTCGACTGGTATCTTGAAAACGCCGGGTGGGTGCAGCGCGTGCTCGATGGCAGCTATCGCATGGAACGCATGGGGCAGGGAGCTTGAGCATGCAACGCAAGGGCATCGTACTTGCCGGCGGATCCGGCACGCGGCTGTATCCGATCACGCAATGCATCAGCAAGCAGTTGTTGCCGGTGTACGACAAGCCGATGATCTACTACCCGCTCAGCGTGCTGATGCAGGCCGGCATTCGTGAAGTGCTGGTCATCAACACGCCGCACGAGCAGGAGCTGTTCAAGCGTTTGCTCGGCGATGGCTCGCAGTGGGGGATGCACATCGAATATGCCGTGCAGCCTGCGCCCGAGGGGCTGGCGCAGGCCTTCGTGATCGGCCGCGAATTCCTCGCCGGCGCGCCAAGCTGCCTGGTGCTGGGCGACAACATCTTCCATGGCCAGGGCCTGGGAGCCCTGCTCAAGCGCGCCAGCGCGCGCGAGCAAGGCGCCACGGTGTTCGGCTACTGGGTGCGCGACCCGCAACGTTATGGCGTCGCCGAATTCGATGCTTCGGGACGCGTGATCGGGCTGGAGGAAAAGCCCGCGCAACCGCGCTCCAACTATGCCGTGACCGGCCTGTATTTCTACGACGGGCGGGCCTGCGATTTCGCCGAGACGCTGAAGCCTTCCGCGCGCGGCGAGCTGGAGATAACCGACCTCAACGGCTGTTACCTGGCCGATGGCTCGCTGCAACTGGAAAAGCTGGGCCGCGGCCATGCCTGGCTCGACACCGGTACCCACGAGTCGCTGATGCAGGCTTCCAACTTCATCGAAACCATCGAGGCGCGGCAGGGGCTGCGCGTGTGTTGCCCGGAAGAAATCGCTTTCTTCAACGGCTGGATATCCCCCGCGCAGTTGCGCGCGCTCGCCGCGCCCCTGGCCAAGAGCGGCTACGGGCAATACCTGTTGAGCCTGCTCGAGCACGGCCAGGTCGAATGAAACTGATCGACGCGCAACTGCCCGACTGCAAGATCATCGAGCCGCAGGTGTTCGCCGACAGTCGCGGCGCGTTCTACGAAACCTGGAACAAGGCCCGCTGGGCGCAGCACGGCCTGGACCTGGCTTTCGTCCAGAGCAATGTGTCGATGTCGGAACGCGGCGTGCTGCGCGGGTTGCATTACCAGTGGCCGCGGGCGCAGGGCAAGCTGGTGAGCGTGCTGGAAGGGGAAGTCCACGACGTGGCGGTGGACATCCGCCGCGGCTCGCCGACCTTCGGACAATCGGCGGCGGTGGTGCTGAGCGCGAACAACAAACGATTGTTCTGGATTCCGGAAGGGTTTGCGCACGGGTTCGTCGTGCTGTCCGAACGCGCCGTCTTTCATTACCTGTGCACGGCGGCGTACTCGCGCGAGGACGACGCCGGCATCCGCTGGAACGACGCCCGCCTGGCGATCGACTGGCCGGTCAGCGAGCCCCTGTTGTCCGACAAGGATGCCGCCTTGCCCTTCCTGGACGACATTGCCGCACACCGCCTGCCGGAGTTCGTGTCATGAAGATCCTGCTGCTCGGCGCCGACGGACAACTGGGCTACGAGCTGCACCGGGCCTGCGCGCCGCTGGGCGAGATCATGCCGTATACCTACACCGGCCAACTGGCCGGCCGCCAGCATTGCGGACAGATCGATTTTGAAAAAATCGGGGCGCTCGATTCGCTGCTGCGCGAGCACCGTCCGGCGCTGGTGCTCAACGCCGTTGCGCACACGGCCGTGGATCGCGCCGAGGCCGAGCCGGCTATCGCGCAACGGGTCAATGCCGAGGCCGTGGCGGAGCTGGCATCGGCCTGCAAGCGCGAGGGCGCGATGCTTGTGCATTACTCCACCGACTACGTGTTCGACGGCCACCTGCGCCGACCCATCCGCGAAGACGATGCAACTGGTCCGGTCAGCGTTTATGGAAGAACCAAACTTGCGGGGGAGCAGGCGATTCGCGACAGCGGTTGCCGGCACATGATCCTGCGCACCGCCTGGATCTATGGCGCGCGCGGCCACAACTTCCTGCGCACTGCGCTCAAGCTCGCGGGTGAGCGCGAGGAACTGCGCATCGTCAACGACCAGATCGGATCGCCGACGCCGGCGCGCTGGCTGGCCAGTGCGACCGCACTGGCGCTGGGCAAGCAGCCGGAAGCCAACGGCACCTGGCACGTAGTCGCCGACGGCGAATGCAGCTGGCACGAATTCGCGATGGCGATCTACGGCGAAGCATTGGTCGCCGGCATCCTGGGCAAGACGCCCAAGCTGATCGGCATCCCCAGCCACGAGTACCCGACCAAAGCCAGGAGGCCAGCGTACTCGCGCCTGGACTGCAGCAAATTCGCCCACGATTTCGGACTGCGCCTGCCTGATTGGCGAGCGGGCCTGCGCGAAGTCATCGGCGAACTGGCCGAAGCCCTGTAGGAGCGGCTTCAGCCGCGAATTCCACGCCGCCCTTGTAGGAGCGGCTTCAGCCGCGAATGCTTCCGCGTATCCGGAAATCGCGGCTAAAGCCGCTCCTACAGTTTATTTCACGCCATGCATGCCGCGTTTGAGGATGGGCACGGCGAGGAAGGCCAGCGCGGCGCAGGCCAGGCCGGCCCAGGTCAATTTCCAGAACAGACTTTCGTATTTCGCGGCGGCATCGACCCAGGCGACGGAATGCTGCGCCAGTTCGCCGGCGTCCTCGATCGAGGCAAGCGTGGCGAGTTTGTGCGCCAGCAATTCCGAGAAGGCCGTCGCCAAAAACCAGGTGCCCATCATCAGGCTGGCCACGCGACGTACCGAAAGTTGAGTGACCGCCGACAAGCCGACCGGCGACAGGCACATCTCGCCGACTTCCAGGATGAAGTAGGCCAGCACCAGCCACCAGACGCTGGACAGCGAGCCACTGGCGCCGCTTTGTTGCGCGGCGATTGCCAGGGGGATGAATGCCAGCGCACCGGCCAGCAGCCCGAGCGCACTCTTCATCGGCTTGCTCGGGTTCAGGCCACGCGGGTCCAGCCAGCCCCACAGCCCGGTGAATACCGGCGCCAATAACAGGATGAACAAGGCGCCGAGGAAGGTCAGCGAGCCGCCGGTTTGTTCCTGCAACACCGCCATGCCCAACACCATCGCCAGGGCAATCAAAGCGCCGGCGATGAATACCGCCAGCGGCAGTTTCGATTCGGGATTCTTCTCATGGATGGCATTGGCCAACAGGAAGGACGCCGGCATCAGCAGTACCGGCAGCACGAAGTACCACAAGGGCAAACCGCCCTGGATGATCAGGCTGGGAAAGAAATCCTTGGTCAGCAGGCGATCGGTGAACACGACCCAGGAACCGTAGGTCTGCTCGTACAGGGTGAAGAACAATAGCGCCATCAGGATCAGGACCATCAGCGTGATCATCTGGTGGCGCTCGACCTTGTTGCATTCGCGCACCAGGAACAACACGAACCAGCCCATCACGATCGCCAGCACGAGCAGCATCAGCATTTGCGCCAGGGTCAGGTCGAAGCCGATGGCCAGTGTGAAGGCATTGTTGCCGGTGGCCCACATCAGGCCGGCGATCGGCGCCAGTCCGAGGATCGCGCCCAGGTAGATCGCCCACTCGCGCGGGATGCCGAAGACGCGTTCGCGCAGTTTTGCCGGCGCCGGAGACTCGGCGTGGCCGCGCAGGTATTTCTGTCCCCAGATGAACATCGCCAGGCCAGCCAGCATGCCCAGGCCGGCGGCGCCGAAGCCGTACTTCCAGCCGTAGGTTTCGCCGAGCACGCCGCAGACGAGCGAGGCGAACAGGGCGCCCAGGTTGATGCCGGCGTAGAACAGGGAGAAGCCGGAATCGCGGCGCGGATCGTTGTCCGGGTACAGCTTGCCGACGATCACCGAAATATTCGGCTTGAGAAAACCCACGCCCATGATGATCAGGGCCAGCGAGGAATAGAACACCCAGAGGGCGGCCTCGTCGCGCACGACGGTGTCGCCTATTTGCTGTGCGGCGGTCCCTTCGTAGGCCATGCCGAAATGACCGAGGCAGAGCAGGACGCCGCCGAAGATCACGGCCTTGCGCATGCCCAGGTAGCGATCGGCGAGCAGGCCGCCGACCACTGGCAGGCAATAGACCAGGCCGCCGTAGGCGCCGAGCAGGTTCAGGCCGCCGGTGTCGCCGAACAAGTGGTACTTGGTCAGGTACAACAGCAGCAACGCCTTCATGCCGTAGAACGAGAACCGCTCCCACATCTCGGTGAAGAAGCAGATGTACACGCCCTTGGGGTGGCCGAGGAACTCATCGCTACGGGCCAGCGGAATGCTGCCTGGCGGCACGGCGTCGGCGATTGCGCTCACAGGCAGCTCCAGATTCGGTAAAGGCCGAGTATAGCCAACGGGACGTGGCTCACGGAACGGATGACCCGGCCGGGTCGCGCTTTGCTTAAAGCGGCCAGCCTACCTACCATGCGGGTTTGTCCTCGCCACAGGTCCGTTCATGAATCCTCGCCATGTCGTCTTCTGCGCCCTGCTTCCGCTTGTGCTGCCCGTGTCGGTCGAGGCCTCGCGTCCCTTCGATGTTCGCGACCTGGCGAACCTGGAGCGAGTTTCCAGCCCGGTGCTTTCCGCCGACGGACGCAAGCTGGTATTCGCGGTGCGGCAAACCGATTACGCCGCCAACAAGGGCGTCAGCAGCCTGTGGATCGAGGACCTGCGCGCGCGAGATGCCGCGCCGCCGGTGCGTTTCACGACCGATGGATTGAACGTCAACAGTCCCGCCTTCTCGCCGGATGGCGCAACGGTGTATTTCCTGACGGCGAAGTCCGGTTCCATGCAGCTGTGGTCGCAGGCGGTCGCCGGCGGCGCTGCAACGCAACTGTCGAACTATCCGCTCGATGTTGGCGCCTACAAGTTGTCGCCTGACGGAAAGTCGGTTGCAGTGGCGATGGAAGTGTTCAACGACTGCGCGACGCTCGCCTGCAGCAAGCAGCGCCTGGATGCCAAGGCGGCGACCAAGGCCAGCGGCATGCTGTTCGACAAGACCTTCATTCGCCACTGGGATACCTGGGCCGACGGCCGTCGCAACCAACTGTTCGTCGCCAGCTTCGGCGCCGACGGCAAGCTGGCTGGCGAACCGGCGAAAGTTACCCGCGGCATCGATGGCGATGTGCCGTCCAAGCCCTTCGGCGACGCCAGTGAGTTCACCTGGTCGCCGGACGGCAAATCCATCGTTTTCAGCGTGCGTCTAGCCGGACGCAGCGAGCCGTGGTCGACCAACTTCGATCTGTTTCGCGCCGACGTCGCCGGCGCTGGCGCCGCGATCAACCTGACCGCCGCCAACAAGGCCTGGGATGCCGGCCCGGTGTTCAGCACCGATGGCAAGACTTTGTACTACCGGGCAATGAAGCGTCCCGGTTTCGAGGCCGACCGTTTTGCCTTGATGGCCATGGATGTCGGCACTGGCGCCAGCCGCGAACTCGACCCGCTCTGGGATGCTTCCGCAGACACCATCGTCCTGTCCGATGATGGCAAGAAGATTTACACGCAGGCGCAAGAGTTGGGCCAGCATCCCTTGTTCGCCTTCGATATCGCCGCGGGCCAGGCGACGCGCGTTGCCGGCGACGGCGGCATCAGCGGTTTCGACCTGCGCGGCGAAACGCTGGTGTTCGTGCGCGACAGCCTGAAGTCGCCGGGCCGCCTGTTCGCCGCTCGCGCCGACGGCAGCGCCGCGCGCGAGGTCAGCGTCAACAACCACGACAAGCTCAAGGATGTCGCCTTTGGCGATTTCGAGCAGTTCACGTTCGTTGGTTGGAACAACGAGACCGTACACGGCTATGTGGTCAAGCCCGCGAACTACCAGTCCGGCAAGAAATACCCGGTCGCGTTCCTGATCCATGGCGGGCCGCAGGGCAGCTTCGGCAATGGCTGGAGCTATCGCTGGAATCCGCAGACCTACGCCGGGCAGGGTTTTGCCGTGGTGATGATCGACTTTCATGGCTCCACCGGCTACGGCCAGGCCTTCACCGATGCCATCTCGCAACACTGGGGCGATCGTCCGCTGGAAGATTTGCAGAAGGGCTGGGCGGCGGCGCTGGCCAAATATTCCTTCCTCGACGGCAACCGCGCGTGCGCGCTGGGCGCCAGCTATGGCGGCTACATGGTCGACTGGATCGCCGGCAACTGGCCGCAGCCCTGGAAATGCCTGGTCAGCCATGACGGCGTATTCGATGTGCGGATGATGGCCTACTCCACCGAGGAACTCTGGTTCACCGAATGGGAAAACGGCGGAACGCCGTACGACGCGGCCGTGACCGTCGAAAGATTCAACCCGGTCAACCATGTTGCGAACTGGCGTGTGCCGATGCTGGTCGTGCAGGGACAACTTGATTACCGCATCCCGGCCGAGCAGGGCATTGCCGCCTTCACTGCGCTGCAACGCAAGGGCGTCGAGAGCCAGCTGCTGTTCTTCCCCGATGAGAACCACTGGGTGCTCAAGCCGCAGAACAGCGTGCTCTGGCATGACACGGTGAATGCCTGGATCAAGCGGTGGACGGCCGAGTGATCGCCCGGGTCGGCACGGGGCCGCGACTGCAGTCATGACTTCAGTCGACAAGCACAAGCTCGCCGTTGGCCTCCCGGTGCAGACCTTTCCGATCGGATCGGTCGATGCCCGGATGATCGATGTCATGCGTTGCATCCTGGCGCTGTCGGCGCTGGCCATCGGTTATGTCGATTCCGGGGAGTCCCTGAGCCTGGTGGCGCTGAGCCGGATTTCCGCTTTCGCCTACCTGGTCTGGAGCGCCGTCTCGTTGTTCCTGGCGACACGCCGATCCCTGTTGCGGCCGCCGCGTCACGAGCACTGGGTCGATGTCCTGTTTGCTGCGTTGCTGCTTGCGCTGACGCAGGGTAGCAGCAGCGTCTACTTTTTCATTTTCCTGTTCGCCATCCTGGTAGCGTCGTTTTCCCGCGGCTTCTCCGAAGGATTGCGTGTCACCTGTGTGTCGGTGGTGCTGTTCGAACTGGCCGTGCTGTGGTTCGCGCCTGGCGCCGGGACCTTCGACCTGGATCGGACGCTGGTTCGGCCTTTCTTTCTGCTTGCCCTGGGGTCGATGATCGCCTACTGGGGCGGCCACGAGATCACGCATCGCCGGCGGCTGCGGCTGCTGCAGGAAATCAACAACCAGTGGAATCCGCGCTTCGGCCACGATCACGCCATCGGCACCAACCTGGAGCGCGCCCTCGAGTTCTTCTCGGCCGGCGCCTGCATCCTGGTCCTGAAACGACCGACAACGCCGCCGATCTACCTGACCTATCACACCTCCGGACGCAAGCGCGGCCAGGCCATGCTGCCGAGCACGATCACGCAGGAAACGGCGGCGATACTTCTGAGTTTTCCTGCCAACTTTTCCGCGCGCTACGAAGAAACGCCGCGCGGTTGGCGGCGCTGGTTCGCGCGCCCGCGCCTGACCTCGCGGGACGAGGCCATGACCGAGCAATGCGAGGTGCTGGCCAACCTGCTCGACACCACCAGTTTCCTGACCGTGCCCTACGTGCAGCGTGACGGCACCGAAGGCCGCGCGTTCCTTACCGCAGGCAAGCGTTCATTCGACGCCTCGGACGTCGATTTCTTCGCCCAGCTGATGACCACTATCTCCAACGTCGTCGAAGGCATGCAATTGATGGACGAGCTGGTGTCCAGGGCGGCCGAGCATGAACGCTACCGGATCTCGCTGGACATCCACGACACCACGGTGCAGCCGTACATCGGCCTTAAGCTGGGCCTGGATGCCTTGGCGCGCGAAGCCGGTCCGGGTAATCCGCTATCGCGCAGAATCGGCGAACTGCTCGGCATGACCGACAACACCATCCGCGACCTTCGCCGCTACATGACCACCTTGCAGGACGACACCACGCTTGGCGGCGACTCGCTACTTTCGGCGGTGCGCGACCAGGCCAGTCATTACCACCGTTTCTACGGCATCGAGGTGGAGGTTCGCTGCGACGGCGAAGTGCAGGTGAACTCCCAACTCGCCGGCGCGCTGCTGCAGATCGTCGCCGAAGGCTTGAGCAATATCCTGCGCCACACCACCGCCAAGCGCGCCCATCTGACCCTGCATCGCGAGGGCCAGACCCTGGTCCTGGAGATTGCCAACGAGTCCCCAGGCGACGAAAGCGCAGAACCGGTGTTCACGCCGCGTTCGATCTCGGCCCGTACGCGCTCGCTGGGCGGGCGTTTCGTGGTCGAACGCGGCGCATTGGGGTATACCATTGTGCGCATCGTCATTCCCCTGTAATCCAAATCCCGAGTCCCAGCCCAAGCCCATGCCCGCAATCAAGATCCTGCTCGTCGACGACCACCGCAGCGTGCTGTGGGGTCTCGAGAAACTGATCGAAGGCGAAAGCCCCCGAATGGAAGTCATCGGCAAGGCGACCACGTCGGCCGAAGCCATGCTTCTGCTCGACCACGTCCAGCCGGACATCCTGTTGCTCGATCTCGACCTTGGCGGGGAGAACGGCATTCACGCCATTCCGGCCTTGCTGGCGAAATCGAAATCGAAAGTCCTGGTGCTGACCGGCTCCCGCGACCCGTCCGTGCACGACAGCGCCATGCTCGCCGGCGCCCTGGGCGTGGTGGAAAAAGGCGAGCCGGCAGAAACCATCCTGAAGGCCATACAAAAGGTGCATGCGGGCGAAGTCTGGCTGAATCGGATCGCCACGGGCCGCGTGCTGCTGGAAATGGCCCGTGGCCGGACCGCCGACTCGCTGGACCCGGAACAGAAGAAAATCGCGAGCCTGACGCCGCGCGAGCGGCAGATCGTGGCCGAGATCGGCAGCGATGCCGCCGCCAGCAGCCGGGTGATCGCCGAACGGCTGCGCATCAGCGAACACACCTTGCGCAACCACATCGCGTCCATCTACGAAAAGCTGCAGGTGTCGAGCCGGCTCGAGTTGTTTGCCTATGCCGGCAAGCACGGCATCACGCCAGTCTGAGACCCCGGCGCTCGGCTACAGCCAGCGCGCACGCCGCAGTAACCAGAACAGACCGCCGCAGATGGCGATGGTGGCGGCCAGCACGATCCAATAGCTGTAAGGGCCGGCCAGTTCCGGCATGTGCTTGAAGTTCATGCCGTACCAGCTGGTCAGCAAGGTGGGCGCGGCCAGCAACGCCGCCCAGCCTGCAAGGCGCTTGACCACTTCGCCCTGCGCAACGGTGACCAGGGCAATGTTCACCGACATCGCCGCGGTCAGCATCTCGCGCATCATGTCGGTCGCCTCGTTCACGCGCACGGCATGGTCGTGGACGTCGCGCAGGTGCAGGCTCACCTCACTGCGCACCAGCGCCGGATGGAACTTGATGAGCTGGTTGAGCATGTCCTGCAGCGGCGAAACGGCCAGGCGCAGCTTGGTCAGGTCGCGCTTCAGGTCGTACAGGCGATGGATGGTTTCGCGGCGATAGGACTCGGCGAAAATATCCTTTTCCAGGTCGTTGAGTTCTTCCTTGAATTCCTCCACGATCGGAAAATAGTTGTCGACGATGAAGTCGAGCACGGCATAGAGGCCGTAGCTTGGACCGAGCTTCATCAGGCCGGGATCCTTCTCGCAACGTTCGCGCGCCGGACTGAACGGCAGCGAGGCGCCATGGCGTACCGTCAGCAGGTAGCGGGGGCCGATGAAGATATGTGTCTCGCCGAACTGGATATTGCCTTTCACCACCTGTGCCGTGTGCAGGACGAGGAACAGCGAATCGCCGTATAGCTCTATCTTGGGCCGCTGGTGCGCGTTCAACGCATCCTCGACCGCCAGCGGATGCAGGCCGAACTCTTCCTGCATCTTCATCAGCAATGGCGCGTCCGGCTCGTACAGGCCGACCCAGACGAAGCCGACCGCGGGGTCGGCCAGCGCGTCGCTGATCTCCTCCAGGCTGATGTCGCGTTGCCGGCGTCCTTCCAGTGAATAGGAGGCGAGGTTGCGAATCATCGATGGCGTTGGCTTGTCGGGGGTCGTATCCATCCGTGCATCATCGGCCCGCGCGACGCGCCACCGCAAGCGTTACGCTTTCGGCGCGAACAGCCGGGCTAGCGCCAGATGGATCGGCAGCAGCAGTAGCACCCATTCGACGTTTTCCTGCGGCCGAAACGGCAGGAACTTCAGAAACCCGGCGACCGCCGCGCTGCCGGCGACCACCCACAGCAGCAGGCGGAAGGCGCGCGAGCCGCTGCGCCCGCGCAGCTGTTGCCAGCCGCCCGGAAGCAGCAGCAGGCAGATCGGACTGAGCAGCAGCAAGTTTTCGTTGCCGTAACCGGCGACATGCTCGGTCGCCGTCCACAGGTACAGCATCACCGCACCGGTCAGGCCGGCCAGCAACCAGAACGGCAACGCGATCGCGGCGACCCAGCGCGGCCGGCGCCGGCCGCCCCAGGCGATCGCGACGGCGATGGCCAGGCCGGTGAACAATGCGGGCACGCGCCAGCGCGGCATCTCAGCCGGCGGCAGCGACAGCCGATGCGGCAGCAAGGGTTGCTCGGAAATAACCAGCGGGCGGCCGTCGGCGCGCTTCACTTCGCGTAGCGAATCGCGCAGGCGCATCGGAATGAATGCCTCTTCCCAGCGCGACAAGGGCCGGTCGCCGTAGCCGGACATGCCCACGTGGAAGCCGAAAGCCATCCATTTCGCCGGCCACGCCAGGCGCACCGATTCGCTGCGATAGGTATTGCCCTGCGAGCGTCCGGCCAACTGTTGCTTGAGCTTTCCGCCGAGCGCGCGGTCGAGCGCATCGCGCACGCGCGTGGCGCAATTGTCGGTGTAGTACTCGTATCGGTAGCGCGCGTTCTCAGGTCGCGCGTTGACGGCCAGCGCCGCCGCCAGCGCGTTCGCCTGGCGCTCGTCGAGGTCGAGCCATTGCACGGAAACACCGCGGCCCGAGGCGCGATAGCTGGCCAGGTCTTCGTGGACCGGCAGCGCGATCAGGTAGTACTGCATATAGCCGCGAATGAAGTTCGGGACGAATCCGGGCTCCGACATGTCGAAGAAGCCGAAATTGTACGAAGTGGCTTCGCCGGAGTCGGGATCGACGACCACGATGGCGTCGTGGCCGAAGCGCTCCCAGAACAGTTCGCCGGGTTCCATGGTGATCACGCCGATGCGCGGTTGCGGCGCCCTGGCTTCCGCGAATCCGGCAAGCAGCAACAGCAGGACCAGCAACAGGCGCGAACCGATCCCCTTACCCGCGGGCATCTACACTGACCACGAAACTTTGCACGCGGCGGCGGTCGGCGCGGCCGACGCGGAAATGGAAGCGGCTCAGGCTGAGTTCTTCGCCGGCCTCGGGCAGGTGACCGATGGCCGAGGTCACCAGTCCGCCGACGGTGTCGTACTCATCGTCGGGGAAATCGGCGCCGAAGCGCTCGTTGAAATCGGCGATCGGCGTCAACGCATCGACCACGAACTGGCCGTCGGGCTGGGCCGCGATGAGCGTGCTTTCCTCGGCTTCATCGTGCTCATCGTCGATCTGGCCGACGATCTGCTCGAGCACGTCCTCAATGGTCACCAGGCCAGCGACGCCGCCGTGTTCGTCGACGACGATGGCCATGTGATTGCGCGAAAGGCGGAACTCCTTGAGCAGCACGTTCAGGCGCTTGGATTCCGGGATCAGGATCGCCGGACGCAGGAGTTCGCGGATCTGCCCGGGACCGCCGTCTGCGACGATGCCGCGCAGCAGGTCCTTGGCCAGCAGGATGCCGAGGATATTGTCCTTGTCGTCGCCGTGCACCGGGAAGCGCGAGTGGCCCGATTCGACCACCATTTTCATCAAGTCGATGAATTCCGCGTCAGCGGGTAGCGAGACCATTTGCGAGCGCGGCAACATGATGTCGCCGACCTGAAGTTCGGAGACCGCGAGCGCGCCTTCGAGCATTTTCAGCGTGTCGCTGCCGATCAACCCGTTTTCCTGCGCGTCGCGCAGGATTTCGGTGAGATCCTCGCGGGTTTGCGGCTCTCCGGAAAAGGCGAGGCTCAGGCGCTCCAGCCATGAGCGGCGTTCGTGCGGGGTACTGTCAGGATCTTCAGACATTGGATGTCGGTCAACGCCAATTCCGGCGGGAGTCCAGTTTATCAGCAAGCCTGTGTGGGAGCGGCTTCAGCCGCGAAAACTCGGGCAACCTGCGGAAATCGCGGCTGAAGCCGCTCCTACAGGGGGGGCGGAAATCGCGGCTGAAGCCGCTCCTACAGGGGGGTGGAAATCGCGGCTGAAGCCGCTTCCACGGGGCGTCAGGTTTCCGTGTAGGGGTCGGCGTAGCCGAGGCCGGCGAGGATTTCGCGCTCCAG
>JBAZBG010000023.1:0-12144 GCA_041671585.1 Arenimonas sp.
GATGTAGAGCACGACGAAACTGTCGACCAGTTGCGAGATCGCCGTCGACCCGGTGGCGCGCAACCACACCAGGCGCGGACCCGTGCTGCGCCGAATCTTGTGGAATACCGACACGTCGATCAACTGTCCGAGCAGGAACGCGATCACCGAGCCGCCGATCGTCCAGAGCCCCTGGCCGAAGATGGCGGCGAATGCCGCCTGCTGATCGGGAACCCCTTGCGATTGCGCGGCGCCGATCCACCAGCCAGCAGGAGCCAGGTGAATGGCGGCAAAGGCAAACACGAAACCGTAGAGGATCAAGCCGACCGCCAGCCAGCTGATGAAGCGCACGCCACGCTGGCCGTAATACTCGTTGACCGTATCGGTCATGATGAACACGATCGGCCACAACAAGGTGCCAGCGGTGAAGTTCAGCGAGCCGCTCTGCCCGAACAGGTTCCACTCGAACGGATTCACTCCGAGTGTATCTTCCAGCGCGAAGATCTTGACGCCGATGAACTCGGCGAGCACGGCATTGACGACGAAGAACGCGGCGAGCCCGACGAACAGCTTCTGCGCGCGCAGGTCGCCGATCATGGTTTTACCGGGCGATGGAACGGAATCTTGTCCGGGCTGACCGCGCCGCCGGAGATGATGAAAGCCATTGCCTGGTCGATGCTCCAGTCGGTCGGCGTGAGCCGGTCCACCGGCACCACTTCCAGATAACCGGAGGTGGGATTGGGGGTGGTCGGTACGTAGACGGCGGCCAGTTCGCAACCCGTGAGTTCATCGCGCAGGACCCGCGTGACGAAGCCGACCGATTTCATTTCGCTATGCGGGAAGTCGATCAGCACGACGCGCTGGGTGCCGTCCGGCTTGGTCTGCAGCAAATCGAGCAGCTGCCGGGCGCTGCCGTAGATGGTCTTGGCCAGCGGAACGCGCGCAATCGCCGCCTCGAACCACCCCAGGAGTTTCTGTCCGACCACGCGTCGGGCGAGGGCGCCGATGATCACGATGAACAACACGGTCACGAACAGGGCGATGGCCGTCTGCACCCAGGCGTCAGCCAACCAGCCGAACATCCGCGGATCGCGCGCGGCGATTTCCGCAGTGAGCGGTCCGATCACCGGAGCGCTGATACCGGACAGCAAGGCGAACACGAACTTGAAGACGATCCAGACCAGCCAGATCGGCAGCAGAGTCAGCAGGCCGGTGAGGAAATACTTCTGAAGTTTGCGCATCGCTTATTCTAGCGGCAGGGAGACGTGCTTGCTTCGGTGACCCGCGCGGCGGATCAATTGGCGGAAATTTCGCGCACCAGGCGGAAACCAACGTCATCGAAGCCCACGGTTGCATCCAGTCCGCTGCTGCGCGTCGGATCGGCGCGAGTGGCGTTGTCGCGCCAGCCCAAGCCTCCGACCAGGTGTTCGCGACAGCTGCCAGCGCAATCGATCAGCCATTCCCGGGCATTGCCGCGCACGCCGCGCAGGCCGAGCGGACTCGCCGGCTCCTGGCCGACAGGAACCGTGCCGTTTTTCCCGCAGTCGATACGGCCGTCTTCGCAAGCATTGCCGCTACCCCGGTAAGCCGCCACGCGCCGCCATTCCGAGGCAGTGGGCAGTCGATAGGTATCGCCGGTTCGTTTGCTGAGCCACCGCGCATAGGCGCTGGCGTCGTCAAAGCTGACGCAAACCGCAGGATGGCTGCCGGTCTGGTCGAATCCGGGCGCGACCCAGGTGCGCTTCTTCAAGCTGATCGGAGCGAGCCGGTTGCGGCAGCGGGCCGTCGGTCGGCCGGTCTGACTCGCGAACGCAGCGTAATCGGCGCGGGAGACTTCTTCGCGCATGAACGCAACTCCGGGCTTGCCGGCACTGCCCGCCTGCACCACCACCACGGCCGGACCGGAATTGGTGAGTACCTTGCCTGGCTTGGGTGGCGGCATCTGCCGCGACCAGGCAGGCTCCAGGAAGCGCGAATCCACTTCCAGCGCACGGGCCAGGGTCTTGGTCTGTTCGAGCGCCTTGTCATCGCCGGCTTCCAGCGCCTTTTCCAGGCGGACGATCAGCTGCGGGGGCAGGTCTGCGCGCAACTTTTTCCAGGCATCGCTCTGCAGGCGGCCGCTATTGGTCGCGAATTGCTTGGCGTGCTTGTGGGCGAGCTTGGCGGCATCGTAGTCCCTCGCCTTGAGCGCGGACGTCAGTGCGGTGCCGAAGCCGGCGATTACCTGGTCACCGAGCGGCGCGATCTGACTCGGGGGCGCACCTGCGTGCACGGCGGCCATCAAGGAATCGACCGCGTTGTCGCCGGTCGGCGCGCTCAGCCGGTTCTGACCGATCTGCCGGCGCGCGTTGTGCAGGTCACGCGCGCCAGGCTGCGATGGATCGAAATCCAGCGCACTGACTGAAACGGAAGTGGTTACCGCGGAGAATACCGAGCCGGCGTTGGCCACGGCAGCCGGCGTGGCCGTGGGGGCGGCGGGCACCGCAGGCGGCATTGGAACGGAGGCGGGCGGAGGCAGGGCCGCCGCCGGCGAATTCGACGCCGCTGCTGATGTTGCGACCGCCGATGCCGGCACCGGCGCGGGCGCCGGGGCTGCCGGTGCTTGCACCGCCGGTGTCGGACTCGCGGTTTCGTTGCCGGTGAAAAAATCCGCCGTCGCGGACGGCCGTTCCACGGCGGGACGAAAAATCATTGCCGCCATAAGCAACAACGCGGCGCCGGCCACGGCGAATAGCGCCGGCCGCAGCCACGGCCGCGCGTGGACCGTGGCAGGAACACTGACGGCCGGCTCCATCTCGGCCGGTGCGGCGCGTTCCTTCGCCGAAATCTGGTTCAACATGCCAAGCATTTGCTGGGCGTTGCGGAAGCGATTGTCCGGCGACTTGGCCATCGAACGGTCGAGGAACATCTGCCAGTGCTTGCGTTCCACCGGCAGCCGCGGAATCGGATCCTGGGCGTGCATCAGAGCCAGGCCCAGGGGGTCCGAAGACTGGTAGGGCAACTTGCCCGTCAACAACTCATAGGCGAGCACGCCGACGCTGTACAGGTCGGCCCGGCCGTCGACGGCTTCACCGCGCGCCTGTTCGGGCGCCATGTAGCCGCCACTGCCGATCGCCAGGCCGGCGGTGGTAATGCGGCTGGTGTCGTTCCGTTTCAGCGCGATGCCGAAATCGGTCAGCAGCGGCCGGTCGGCATTGTCGAACAACACGTTTTCGGCCTTCACATCGCGATGCACGATGCCGCGCGTGTGCGCGTACTCCAGCGCCGAAAGCAAGGCGCGCAACACTTCGATGACGCGCCCTTCGTCGTTGGTGAAATCGCGTTGGCCCAGATGCCCGCGGGCCAGGTACGGCAACACGTAATACAGCAGGCCCTGGGGTGTGCGACCGACCTCGTGCACGCCGACGATGCATGGATGCTCGAGCTTGGCGATGGTGTGCGCTTCCTGCTCGAAGCGTTGCTTGCTCTTTTCGTCGGTCAGCGCTTCCGGCGACATGACCTTGATCGCGACCTGGCGGTCGAGCGAGACCTGGACGCCTAGGTAGACGTAGGACATGCCGCCCTTGCCGATGCGCCGGATGACCCGGTAGCCGGGAATCTCCGGCATGTAACTGCCGAGCAGGGAGGAGAGTTCTTCCGGGGAAAGCTCTTCGGATTGCATGGGAGCCGTAGCGCGGGGACTGATTGGGCAGCATAAGCCAGCCGGGCACGCCTCGGGAACTGGTAATCGCGCCGGAGCGCCCGGCCCGGCGCGCTAGAACAGCAGCGAAGCCATCTTGCGCCGGTAAGCGCCAACCAGTTCGGCATCGTCGATGACACGGAAGGCATCGATCAGCGCCTTCTTCGGCAGCTGGTCCTGGTAGCGCCGGTCTCGCTGCAGCATCTCCAGGAATTGCTGCAGGGCCGCTTCCGTTTCGCCCTCCAGCAACAGACGCACGCCCAGCAGATGCCGCGCCCGGAGGTCACCGGGATCGGCGACGATGGCGGCCTCCAGAGGCTGCCGGGGCGGAGCGTCCTTGAGCAGATTGGCAAATCCGAGCCGGGCATGGGCCTTTACGGCGCGTTCGTCGGAGGCCAGGTTGGCGGGCAGGGCATCGAGCAATTTCTCCGCTTCGGCCAGTCCGCCCGTGCCGAGTAGCGCCAGCGCGAGGTCGAGTTTGAATTCGTCTTTCTCCGGCTCGGCCTGGGCGGCGGCGCGCAGGCGGATCACCTCTTCGTGCGGGTCGACTGGCGCCGAGCTGACCTCAGGCGCCGCTTCCACCACCGCCTTCGGCAGGATTCCGTGGTGCTTGAGGAATTCCCGCAGCTGGCCTTCGGGAAGGGCGCCGGGAAACCCGTCGACGATCTGTCCGTCCCGGACCAGCATCACGGTCGGCACCGACTTGATCTGGAAATAGCCGGCCAGCTGCTGTTCCTTGTCGACATCGACCTTGGCCAGCAGGAATCCGCCGGCAAATTCGACCGCGAGCTTTTCCAGCATCGGGCCCAGCGTCTTGCACGGCCCGCACCAGGTTGCCCAGAAATCGACCAGAACCGGCACCTCCTTCGACTTGAGGATCACATCCTGTTCGAACGTGGGCAGGCTGGCATCGAAAACGTGGGCTTGGGCGTCCATTGGAACTTCCTGCAGGGGATTCCCTGCAGATTGTGCCTGCGCGCGCAGAATCAAGGGCCAGGCCCGGTCCCGGCCGCGGGAGTTTTTCCTGAATCGCCTGCTGCGTTACTCTATGCGTCTGTTTTCCCGTTCCTTCCGGCTGCAATCCCATGCATGAAACCCCAGATCCCGGCGCCTACGTCCCGCAGGCGGTGGAAGCCGCTGCGCAGGCCCACTGGCAGGCCACTCGCGCCTTCGAGGTGAAGGAAGACAGCACCCGGCCGAAATATTATTGCCTGTCGATGTTGCCGTACCCATCCGGTGCGCTGCACATGGGCCATGTGCGCAACTACACGATCGGCGACGTGATCAGCCGCTACCGACGCATGCGCGGCTTCAACGTGTTGCAACCGATGGGCTGGGACGCCTTCGGGCTGCCGGCGGAAAACGCGGCGATCAAGAACCACACCGCGCCGGCCAAATGGACCTACGCCAACATCGAGCACATGCGCGGGCAATTGCAGTCGCTGGGCTACGCCATCGACTGGAGCCGCGAACTCACCACCTGCAAGCCGGACTATTACCGCTGGGAACAGTTGATGTTCACGCGCCTGTTCAAGCAGGGCATCGTCTACCGCAAGAACAGCGTGGTGAATTGGGATCCGGTCGACCAGACCGTGCTTGCCAACGAACAGGTCATCGACGGGCGCGGCTGGCGCAGCGGCGCCGTGGTCGAGAAACGCGAGATTCCGCAGTGGTTCCTGAAGATCACCGCCTACGCGCAGGAGTTGCTCGACGGTCTGGACACCTTGTCCGGCTGGCCGGAGGCGGTGAAGACGATGCAGCGCAACTGGATCGGGCGCAGCGAAGGACTGGATATCCAGTTTGCCGTCGCCGGCGAGGCCGAGCCGCTGACCGTATTCACCACGCGTCCGGACACCCTGATGGGCGTGACCTATCTGGCCGTCGCCGCCGAGCATCCCTTGGCGCTGAAAGCGGCAGGGAGCGACGAGCAGCTGGCCGCCTTCATCGAAGAGTGCAAGCACGGCGGCGTCTCGGAAGCCGAGCTGGAAACCCAGGAGAAAAAGGGCCGCGCCACGGGCTTGTACGCGCTGCATCCGATCACCGGCGAGCGTGTGCCGATCTGGGTCGCCAACTTCGTGCTAATGGGCTACGGCACCGGCGCGGTGATGGCGGTGCCCGGGCATGACGAGCGCGACTTCGAATTCGCGCACAAATATGCGCTGCCGATCAAGCAGGTCATCGCGCTGCGCACGCCGCTGCCGCCGCACCTGGCGCCGGACTTCGCCTATGACGTCGGCCAGTGGAAGGATTGGTATGCCGACAAGACGCGTCCCGAGATGATCGTTGTCAACTCCGGCGAACTGGATGGCAAGAATTATCGCCAGGCCTTCGACTTCCTCGCCGACAAGCTGGAGAGCGAGGGCAGGGGCCACCGCCGGGTCAACTTCCGCTTGCGCGACTGGGGCGTGAGCCGCCAGCGCTACTGGGGCTGCCCGATCCCGATCATCTACTGCGAAAAATGCGACGCCGTTCCGGTGCCCGAAACCCAGTTGCCGGTGACCCTGCCCGAGGACGTCGAGTTCACCGGCATGAAGTCGCCGATCAAGGCCGATCCCGAATGGCGCAAGACCACTTGCCCGGTCTGCGGTGGCGCGGCCGAGCGCGAGACGGACACCTTCGACACCTTCATGGAGTCGAGCTGGTACTACGCGCGTTACACCTCGCCCGGCGCCAATGATCTGGTCGACGAGCGCGCCAACTACTGGTTGCCGGTCGACCAGTACATCGGCGGCATCGAGCACGCGATCATGCACCTGATGTATTTCCGCTTCTATCACAAGCTCATGCGCGACGCGGGGCTGGTCAGCAGCGATGAGCCGGCGACCAATTTGCTGTGCCAGGGCATGGTCATCGCCGACACCTTTTATCGGGAAACAGCCAACGGTGCCAGGGAGTGGTACAACCCCGACGAAGTCGACGTGCAAGTCGATGCCAAGGGTCACAGCATCGGCGCCGTCCTGCGCGCCGATGGCTTGCCGGTGCATATCGGCGGTACCGAGAAGATGGCCAAGTCGAAGAACAACGGCGTCGATCCGCAGACCATGGTCGACCGCTACGGCGCCGACACCGTGCGCCTGTTCTCGATGTTCGCCGCGCCGCCGGAACAGTCGCTGGACTGGAACGAGTCCGGCGTAGAGGGCATGTCGCGATTCCTGCGCCGTTTGTGGACGCAGGCCAACAAGCACATCGCCTTCGGCCGGCCGCCGGCTCTCGATTTCGCTGCACTGTCTCCCGCCGCCCGCACCTTGCGTCGCCAATTGCATGAAACCATCCAGAAGGTGGACGACGATTACGGTCGCCGATACACCTTCAACACGGCCATCGCCGCGGTAATGGAGTTGCTCAACGCGCTGTCGAAATTTGAGGAGTCGACGGCCAACGCCAGTGCGCTGCGCCAGGAAGCATTCGAGACGGTCACGCTGCTGCTCAATCCGATTACGCCGCACACCGCGCATGCGCTTTGGCAAAAGCTCGGTCACGCGGAAACGACGCTGGACGACCTGGCGTTTCCAAAAGCCGATCCGGCGGCGCTGGTGCGTGATGCGGTGACCCTGGCCGTGCAGGTCAATGGCAAGTTGCGCGCCACCATCGAGGTGGCCGTGGGCGCGGCGCGCGAACAGATCGAAGCGCTCGCGCTTGCCGACGCCAATGTGGTCAAGTTCCTGGACGGACAGGCCGTGCGGAAAATCATCGTCGTGCCCGGCAAGATCGTCAATATCGTGGCGGGCTAGGTCACCGGACGCGCGGCCTCCACGGCGGTCACGGCCCGGGACTGGGAGGTCATCGATGACGGGCTTCGCGGTACCATGGCGGCAAGTCGAATTGTCCTGGCGGAGTAATCCATGCGTCGTGTCCTGATCCTGTTGTCGGCCGCCCTGCTCGCGGCCTGCGGATTCCATCCTCGTGCGCAGCTCAACCTGCCGGCCGCGCTGGGTCCGATCAGCGTCCAGACCGCCGAGCCTTACAGCTCCCTCGGCCTGGAACTGGCCCGGGCGCTGGAGCGCGCGGGCGCGACACCGCCAACGGCAGGGAAGCCCTCATCAGTACTCAAGGTCACGGGCGAAGCCTGGAACACCGCGCCGCTTTCGGTCGATCAGTTCGCCCGCGTGCGCGAATACATCACCCGCTACAAAGTCGATTTCGTCCTGGTGGGCGCCGACGGCGCGCTGTTGATCGAGCCGCAGAGCATCGAGCTGGCGCGCGAGTACACCTACGATATCAATGCGTCGGCCGGCAGCCCGGCCGAACAGGAATTGATCCAGCGCGAATTGCGCCGTGACATGGAGGCGGCCATCCTGCGCCGCCTCGACGTCGTCCTGCGCCCGAAACCCTGATGGAACTGAAGGCGGACCGCTTCGAGCGACAGCTCGCCGGCGAGCCGCTGCGCCCGGTCTACCTGATCGCCGGCGCCGAGCCCTTGATCGTGCAGGAATGCGCGGATGCCGTGCGGGCCAGGGCCCGGGCGGAGGGCTACAGCGAACGGGAAGTGCTCGAAGCCGGCAAGGATTTCGACTGGAACGAACTCAGCATGGGCGTCGCATCGCTCAGCCTTTTCGCCAGCCGCAGGCTGTTCGATCTGCGCATGCCGACCGGCCGTCCGGATCGCGATGGCAGCAAGGCAATCACTGACTATTGCCAGAGCCCGGCGCCCGACACGGTGTTGCTGATCACCGCGCAGGAGTGGAGCCTCAAGCACGCCGGCAAATGGAGCGAGGCAATCGCCAAGCTCGGCCATGTGGTGACCGTCTGGCCGATCAAGCCCAACGAGCTGCACGACTGGCTGGAAAAGCGCTTGCGCAGCCGCGGTCTTTCCGCTGAGTCGGCTGCGTTGCAGATGCTGGCCGAGCGGGTCGAAGGCAACTTGCTGGCAGCGGCCCAGGAAGTGGAGAAGCTCGCGCTGCTGGCGCCAGGCAAGCGCCTGGGCGCCGAGGAAATGGAGCAACTGGTGGCCGACTCGGCGCGCTACGACGTCTTCAAATTGGTCGAGGCCGCATTCGCCGGCGATGCGCAGCGCGCCGTTCGCATGGTCCGCGCGTTGCGCGCGGAAGGCGAGCAAGTCCCCGGCCTGCTGCCTATCCTGGCCATGGAATTGCTCAAGGTCGCCGGGCTGGCGCGCGTCGCCAACGATGGCGGCAACCTGATGAACGCCATGCGCGATGCGCGTATCTGGGACAGCAAGCAGGCCTTGTATCGCCGGGCCATCGAACGGCATCCGGCAGCGCGCTGGGAAGCTTTCGTCGCCGAGGCCGGACGCATCGACCTGATCGCCAAGGGGCGCCTGGCCGGCGACGCGTGGCTTGCGCTGGAGCGCGTGTTGGCCGTCATCGCCGAAGCCAGGGCGCGGCGACTACTGGCGTCCTGATGCTGCGCATCCTGTACGGCGGTACGTTCGATCCGGTGCATGAAGGTCACCTGGCCATCGCCCGGACGGTGGCGGACGAGTTCGGCCAGCCGGTCAGCCTCATACCCTCGGCGGACCCGCCGCACCGCTCGGCCCCCGGCGCCGACGCCGAGCAGCGCGCATGCATGCTGGACCTGGCGGTGGCGGGCGATCCGAGACTGAGCGTGGATCGCCGCGAGCTGCGGCGGCACAGCCAGTCCTTCACCATCGATACGCTGACCCAGGTACGGCAGGAGCTGGGCCCTGCCGCATCGATAATCTGGGTGCTGGGCATCGATTCGCTCGTGCAGCTCGACACCTGGCGCGAGTGGCGGCGCATGTTCAGCCTGGCGCACGTGCTTGGCGCCGAGCGGCCGCAGACGTCTGTCGAAAAATCCTGGCTGCAGGAGCGCGCGCCCGAGGTCTATGCTGAAGTCGCGCCGCGTTGGCGAGAACCCATGGAGCTGGCGCACCGCCCATGCGGCTTGTATGCGCCTCTGCCGATTCGTCCGCTGCGCATGGAGTCGGCCACCGACATCCGGCATTGCATCGCCTCCGGGCAGCCGTGGGCCGACAGCGTTCCCGCGGCGGTGGCTGAATACATCCGCGACGCCGGCCTGTACCGGTCGGCGCCCGGGCGCTGAGGGTATAATCCGACCGCCGGCCAGAGCCGCCCACCGAGAAAGAGTTTTGACCACCAAAGCCCACGTCATCAAGACCAAAATGCCGATTCCGGCACCGACACCGGAAGCCCTGCTCGAGCAAGTACATGCCGCGCTTGCCGAAATGAAAGCCAAAGACTCGATCGAGATCGACGTGCGCGGCAAAACCAGCATCGCCGACTACCTCGTGGTTGCCTCCGGCACCTCGACGCGACACGTCAAGTCGGTCGCCGATGAAGTCGTGCAATTCGCCAAGAAGTGCGGCGTGATGCCGCTCGGCGTCGAAGGCGAGCGCGAAGCCGAATGGGTGCTGGTCGATCTGGGCGATGTAATCGTCCACGTCATGCTGCCGCGCGTCCGCGAATTCTATGCGCTGGAGCGCTTGTGGACGGTGGGTGACCAGCCGCCCGAGGCCGATATCGAGGCCTGAGCAATGAAGGCGGTCCTCATCGCCGTCGGCGAGCGCGCGCCGGACTGGGTTGCCAGTGGATTCGCCGAATACCAGAAGCGCCTCTCGCATTGGTTGCCGTTCGGCCTGATGGAGATAAGTCCTGGGTTACGCGGCAAGGGCCGCGACGCGGTGCGCGCCACCGCCGAAGAAGGCGCACGCGTGCTCGCCGCGCTGCCAAAACAGGCGCATGTGATCAGTCTGGATGGGCGTGGCAAGCCGTACTCTTCCGAGCAACTCGCGCAGCGGCTCGAGGCCTGGCGACAGGGCGGCCGCGATCTGGCCTTCCTGATCGGCGGTCCGGAAGGCCATGCGCCGGACGTGATCGCCGCCGCTCACGAAAGCTGGTCGCTTGGTCCGTTGACCTTGCCGCACATGCTGGTCAGGTTGATCGTCGCCGAGCAGGTGTATCGCGCGGCGAGCATGCTCGCCAACCACCCGTACCATCGGGCCTGAAGCTAGTTACCCGGCTGCAGCGACCGTTCCGTCGGCAAGCGGAGCGGAACGCCGTTTTCGCAGTCGCCCAGGCGGCACAGCAGGTTCACGATTTCCGGCTGCGACTGGATGAGCAGATGGAAGATCACGTTCTGTTCGATCGAACCGCGCACCGCCGCAGATCCTGGTCCGCTGGCCCAAACGCCAACGTCATCGCCGCCGTGGGTTTCCGAGCCGGTCGGCATCGGCGACTCCTGCAGATAGTCCGGATCCTCGGTGTTGACTTCGCGAAGATCAGGCCGGCCGTGCGCGGCCTGCGCGCCCGATACCGGATGCGGGAAACGCTTCGGTCCTTCGGCCTGCTGGTCGGTGGCTCCGGCATAGCCGGGGCCGTTGGCGTAGCTGAGCGTGGTGTAGGGCAGGCCGAGCGCGTCGGCAGCCAGGCCCGGTTTCCGATCTTCGCCGCTTGAACCCGCCACCTTGCCCAGGATCGGATTACCGCGTCGCGGATAGCCGACGAAATTCAACGTGTGCGAGTGATCGGCCGTAACCAGGATCAAGGTGTCCTGCTCGGACGTCGCCCCGATGGCGGCGCGGACCGCATCGGAAAACGCAATGGTGTCGCTGAGCGCCCGGTAGGCGTTGCCGGCATGGTGGGCGTGATCGATTCGCCCGCCTTCGACCATCAGGAAAAACCCCTTCGGGTTCTGTCGAAGCACGGCGATCGCGGCCCGCGTCATTTCCGCCAGGCTCGGTTCGCCGGCGCGGTCCTTGCTGCGGTCATGTTCGAAATTCATGTGGTCGGGCTCGAACAGGCCCAGCAGGCGCGGCGTACGCGACAGGTCGAGCGCGTCCAGCTGTTGCTGGTTCCACACGTAGCGGCCGTCGGGATGGTGCTTCTGCCATGCGTCGATCAGATTGCGGCCGTCCAGGCGATTGCCGGGAAATTCCGCATACTCCGGATCGTCCGCGCCGGCACCCAGGAAATTGCTGCGACCGCCGCCCATCGCCACATCGATGCCGTCTCCAAGGGCGAATTCCGCAAATTGCCGGGCGATGTCGTGGCAACCCTGCTCCACAGCGTCGGCCGGCAGGTCGCTGTCGGATTCCCAGTCGCGCGAAGGCGTGTGCGCATAGGTCGCCGCCGGAGTGGCGTGCGTGACCCGGGTCGTGGTCACGATGCCGGTAGCCAGTCCAGCAGCCTCCGCCAGTTCGAGCGCGGTGACCAGTTCCGCGCCACGGCTACTCGCGCAATCGGCGTATTCCGCCTGCTGGCCGATGCTGAGCATGCCGATGCGCGTCTTCACGCCAGAGATCATCGCAGTCATGGTGCCCGCCGAGTCTGGCGTCTGGCTGTCGGTGTTGTAGGTCTTGCTCAGGGCGGTATGGGGGAACCGCTCGAAACTGAGCTGGTTCTCTTCGCCGGGATTGCCCTGCTTCTGTCCCTCGAAGATTCTCGCCGCCGCCACGGTCGGCAGGCTCATGCCGTCGCCAACGAACAGGATCACGTTCTTCGCCTGCGCTTGCCCTGCGCCTTGATTGTTCGCGATCGCGCCGCCCG
>JBAZBG010000024.1:0-11969 GCA_041671585.1 Arenimonas sp.
ATCACCACGTCGTGGTGGGCGATCAACAGCTTCTCGCCACGGACGATGCCGCCGATGGTGGTTGCCTCGGGCAGGTCGAGCTCTTCCAGAGAACGGCCGATCACCCGTGAGGTGCGACGGTCGCCGCGCACCACCGCTTCGATCGCCTCGGCGGCGCCGCGGCGCAGCGAGTACACGCGCGCCGGTGCGCCTTCGCGGATATGCGCGAGCAATGCGCTAAGCGTTACTTGTTGCGGGCTGACGGCGATGTCGATACTGCCGCCTTCGACCAATTCGGCGTACGACGGTCGATTGATCAGCGCAACCACTCGCGGGCAGCCGAGTCGTTTGGCCAGCATGGCCGACAGGATGTTGGCTTCGTCATCGTTGGTCAGCGCCATGTACACATCGGTCTGGTCGATATTTTCTTCGCGCAGCAGGTCTTCGTCGGCGCAATCGCCGACCAGGACGATCGAGTTCAGCAGTTCTTCGGCGATGCTGCGCGCCCGCTCGCGGGAACGCTCCAGCACTTTCACCTGGTAACGGTTTTCCAGGCTGCGCGCCAGCCTGCGGCCGATGTTGCCGCCACCGGCGATCAACAGTCGGCGCGTCGGCCGGCTATCGAGCCGGCGCAGCTCGCTCATCACCGTGGTGATATTGCGCGCATCGGCCAGGAAGAACACTTCGTCGTCGACCTGGATGACGGTCGAGCCTTCCGGCTTCACCGGGCGGCCGTTGCGAAAAATCGCCGCGACGCGGGCGTCGACATTGGCCGGCAAGTGCTGGCGCAGTTCGCGAATCTCGTGCCCGACCAGCGCGCCTTCGCGCACCGCGCGCACGCCCACCAGCTGGGCGCGGCCATTGGCGAAATCGAGCACCTGCAGCGCGCCGGGGTATTCGATCAGTCGCTCGACATGGCGGCACACCAACTGTTCGGGACTGATCGCGGCGCTGACGGAGGTGGCGATGTTCAAATATTCCGACTCGCGCAGACGAGCCACCCGGGTCGGCGTCTTGAACAGACGCTCGACCACCTGGCAGGCAATCAGGTTCACCTCATCGCTGGAGGTGACGGCAACCAGCAGGCTCGCTTCTTCGGCGCCGGCCTGCGCCAATACGCTGGGCAGCGAGGCGTGGCCGACGACGGTGCGGATATCCAGTTTTTCAGCCAGTTCGCGCAGGCGCTGATGGTCGGTGTCGACTACGGTGATGTCGTTCTTTTCCGTCGCCAGCGCCACCGCCACCGAGGAGCCCACCTGGCCCGCGCCGAGTATCAGAATCTTCATGATCACCTTGAACGGCCGTGGGGCCCGCGGATGCGACCGCTATCATAGCCGAGCGCGCCACCCCTGGCTCGACCCTGGCATCGCTGGCTGTTTCGCCTGCGCTACGGCGACTGATCCTCGGCGCCAGAATCGAAACAGCGCTCGCCGATCGCCGCACGCGTCACCAAATACCAGTCGCGGCGATTGGCCGTGCCCACCCACTCGACGTCGTGGCCGACGCCGTCGAAACAAGTCGTCCTGCCCCGAGGCTGGGAAAAAAACACGCGCCTGCGCGATGCATCCTGGTCCAGCCAGGCAACGGCACGCTGCAACTGCAGTTCGGCCGGTTGCTTGTAGCCAAACTCTTCGGTCGGTCCGACCGCCTGCAGCAAGTTCTGCTCCTTCCACGCCACCAGGCCGATGCTGACATCGGGACCGGCGCGTTCGCGGGCATCGCGCATCAGCGCCGCAGCGGAGCTGCTGGGATCAAGCACGGGATGCGCGACGAAGCCATAACCGCACCACATCGCCAGCAGCAGGCAGGCCATCGCGCGGGTCGCGCCGGTGCGCCTGAACCACGCTGCCGCCACTAGTCCGATGGCACCGACGGCCGCCAACATCAACCACAACCACCGCGCCTCATCGCCCAGGCCGCGTTCGACGATCAACGCCTGTACGGGTTTCAGCGGCAGCTGCAATGCGGCAATCCCCAGGCCGAGCAACAACGCGCCGAGCAGCACGCACAGCGTCAGCAGCGCGCGCTGGAAATTCCGCCGCTGCACCAGCGCGTCCAGGAACGGCGCCGCAGCCAACGCGACGGCGGGCAGCGCGGGCAGGATATACATGTCGCGTTTGCCCGGACTGGCGCTGAAGAAGGCCAGCACCAGCAGCGCCCACGCCAACGGCAGCCAGACGCGCGCGTCGCGGCGGCGCCAGGCATCGCGCCAGTCGCGCCATAGCCAGGCGAATGCCAACGAGAACGGCAACCAGAACAGCGCCATCACCTCGGCGAAGTACCAGGCCGGCTTGTGGTGATGCCAGGCCTCGGCATAGCGCGTGGCCGTCTGCTTGAACAACAGATTGTCCAGGTAGGCGCGATGCTCGGGATCGCCACCGGCCAGCGCGAACCACAGCATCGGCACGAGCCACAAGGCGATGGCGGCGAGGAACAGCAGTGGCCCAGCGCTCCAGCGCCAGCCGTTGCCCGTGCCCAGCGGCGCCAGGCCTTGCCAGCGTCCGCGTTGCATCAGGGCAAACGGCAGCAAGGCAAACAGCGGCAGAAAACCGACGCCTTTCAGGATGACGCCGATCCCCGCGGCGACGCACGCGCCCCAGAACCAGCGCCAGTGCGGGCCGAGCAACAAGTGTCGGCACAATCCGTACAGCGCCAGGGTCGTGAACAACACCAGCGTCGGATCGATCTGCGCGCGCTTGAATTGATAGACGAACTGCAGCGATGACAGGATCGCGATCGCGGCCCAGAGGCCGGCGCGATGATTCCACAGGCGTCGGCCCAGGTCGTAGACCAGCCACAGCGTTCCGAATCCGGACAGCAGCGAGGGCAACAGGAAACTCCAGCGCCAATTGCCGATCAACCAGTGGCTGGCCGCGAGCAGCCAGAAGAATACCGGCGGTTTGTCCGGATACAGCTCGTGTCCGCGATGCGGAAACAGCCACTGGCCGCTGTCGACCATCTGCTTGGCCACCAGCACGAAACGCGGCTCGTCGGCGGGCCAGGGATCGCGCAGTCCATAACCTGCGCCCAGTACCAGTAGCGCCAGCGCGAACAACCAGAACAGCTGTCGGCGTTGGGTAGAATCCAGGGCGGCGGGCGCGGGCATCAGTCGCTCAGCCGCGCTTGGTCAGCAACGCGTAAAAGAATCCGTCCATGCCGTCTTCGCCGGGCAGACGCTGGCGACCGGCGCCGCTGGCGCGTCCGTACCGGGGGCCCGGATCCTGAGCCTCGGCGTCCGCAGCGCGCTGCAGGAATGCGGCGATCTGTTTTTCGTTCTCGGCCTTGAGAATCGAACAGGTGGCATACAACAGCCGGCCGCCTGGCTTGAGCACGGTCCACAGCGCGTCGAGCATTTGCGCCTGCTGGGCGACCAGCGCCGGCACATCCTCGGCGCGCCGATGCCACTTTACATCCGGCTGCCGGCGGATGATGCCGGTGGCCGAGCACGGCGCGTCAAGCAGGATGGCGTCGAAACTCTGGCCATCGGCCCAGAAGGCCGGTCGCATCGCGTCGGCCGCCTTGAGCACGATGTTCGGCGACTCCAGTTGCAGGCGCTTGAGCGTGGCGCGCACCTTGCGCAGGCGTCGCTCATCGACGTCCAGGGCCAACAGCGAACCGTGTTCACCGACCGTGCGCGCAATCTGCGCGCACTTGCCGCCAGGCGCCGCGCAGGCATCGAGCACGTGCTCGCGTGGCTGCAAGTCCAGGGCCTCGACCGCAAGTTGCGCGGCACCGTCCTGGACCAGGACCGAACCTGCGCGCCATCCGGGCAAGGTGTCTGGCGGGAAGCGGGCATCGATGCGCAGTGCCTGCGCAGGAAATTCCGGCGCCACCGCCGTGCCGCCGGCGTTCTGGAACAGCTTCAGGTAGGCGTCGCGGGAAACCTGTTTGTCGTTGACGCGCAACCATAGCGGCGCCGGCAAATTGTTTTCGGCAAGGATGGCGTCGACGTCCTGCGGCCAATCTTCGGCGATCGCTTCGACCAGCCAGTCCGGGTGCGAAGTCTGCACGCCGCGATCCGTCGATGTCGGCAGTGGTTCACGCGTCGCGCGGCGCAACAAGGCGTTGATCAAGCCAACCATGGGTGTCCGGCCAAGGTCACGCGCCGCTTCGGCCGTGGCCCCAACCGCGGCATGCGCCGAGAGCTTCAGTTCGTCGAGCTGGGCCAGGCCGCTGAGCAGCAGGCAATGCACGATGAAGTCGCGATCGCGAAGGGGCCTGGCCAGCCACTGCGACAGCACGTGGTCATAGCGACGACGATGGCGCAGTACCGCGAAGCAGATGGCTTCGAACAAGGCGCGATCGCGTGGATCGGCGATCTGCGGCAGCACCTCGGCAAGCTCGGCTTTGAGTGAGCGGCCTTCGGCCAGTACGGCAACCAGGCTGCGTGCCGCCAACGCGCGCAATGCGGCGCCCGGCGCCGCGCTCATGGGAACAATCTCAGTTGCGACTTGGCATTGAGGTAGTCGGCGATGGCGATCGGCTTGCCGCCGTCGCGCTGGACGCGCAACAGGCGCAGTGCACCCTGGCCGCAAGCAATGTCCATGCCTGACTTGCTGGCAGCCAGCACCGTGCCGGGCAGCTGCCCGTGATCGAGCGGCACGGCGCGTGCGGCATGGATGCGCAAACGCTCGCCGGCAACCTGCGCCTCGCAGACCGGCCAGGGATTGAAGGCGCGCACGCGCCGCTCCAGGGCATCGGCCGGCTGGGCCCAGTCGAGCCGCGCTTCGGACTTGTCCAGCTTGTTGGCATAGGTGACGCCATCGGCCGCCTGCGCCTGCGCAATCGGCCGCATGCCGGCGCGCAGCAGCTTGAGCCCGTCGCCAAGCACTTCCGCGCCGAGCAGCGCGAGGCGATCGTGCAGGCTGCCGCCGGTATCTTCATCGTTGATGGGCGTTGCCAAGGACAACAACACCGGACCGGTGTCCAGACCCTTTTCCATCTGCATCAGGCAGACGCCGCTCTTGGTATCGCCGGCCTCGATCGCGCGCTGGATCGGCGCCGCGCCGCGCCAGCGCGGCAACAGCGAGGCATGCACGTTCCAGCACCCGAAACGGGGAATAGCAAGCACAGACGAGGGCAGGATCAATCCGTAGGCCACGACGATCATCAGATCCGGCGCCAGCGCGCGCAGTTGCTCGCGCGCCGCTTCTCGTTTGAAATTTTCCGGCTGGTAGACCGGAATCCCGCGGGCGATCGCTTCGACCTTGACCGGCGACAAAGTCAGTTGCCGACCCCGTCCCGACGGCCGATCGGGTTGCGTGTACACGGCAACCACTTCGCTGCGTTCGGCGGCGACGCGCAAGGCCGGCAGCGCGAATTCCGGCGTGCCGGCAAAAACGATGCGCAACGCCATCAGGCGGCGTCTTCGGAGTCTTCTTCGGCCAGCCGCCGCTGTTTGGCCAGCTTCTTCTTCACCAGTTCGCGTTTGAGCGGCGACAGGTAGTCGACGAATACTTTGCCGGCAAGATGGTCCATCTCGTGCTGGATGCACACCGCGAGCAAGCCGTCGGTGGTGATCTCGAACGGCGCGCCCTCGCGGTCGAGCGCCTTCACCGTGACGGTACTGGCGCGCTTTACGTCGGCGTAGATGCCAGGCACCGACAGGCAACCTTCCTGGTAGACCTGGCTGCCTTCCGCGCTGAGGATCTCCGGATTGATGAAGACCATCGGCTGCGACTTGTCCTCGCTGACATCGAGCACCAGCAGGCGCTGGTGGAAGTCGACCTGGGTCGCGGCCAGGCCAATGCCCGGCGCGTCGTACATGGTCTCGAACATGTCATCGATCAACTGGCGGATGCGCTTGTCCACGCGCTCCACCGGCTTGGCCACGGTGCGCAGGCGCGGATCGGGAAACTCGATTATGGGTAGTTTGGCCATGTGATTCTGGGGGTAGCGACGCGGGCAACCGGGGTCCGGGCCCTATTGTAGCGCTGGTGCTTGCAATGTGCGCCCGGATTTGGGCTATATTGACCCTACTTGTCTTGGGGAATCAGGTGGATAGCAGCCATGCTTAAACGGCTTACTGCAGTGTTGACTGCCATGCTTCTCACCCTCGCCACCTATGCCTTCGCGGCAGAGCTGCGCGGGGACCATCCGTCCACCTACACGGTGCAGAAGGGCGATACGCTCTGGGACATCTCCGCGAAGTTCCTGGCCAAGCCCTGGCTCTGGCCGGAAATCTGGCAGGCCAACCCGCAGGTCAAGAACCCGCACCGGATCTATCCCGGCGACGTGCTCAGCCTGGTCTACGTGAATGGCCAGCCGCGGCTGACCTCCAGCGTGGAGGGCCCGCAGATTCGCACGGGCGAGGCCATCGAGACGATCCCGCTGTCCGAGATCGAGCCGTGGCTGAAGCAGTTGACCATTGTGCAGGACCCGAAGTCCTTCCCCTATGTGGTCGGGCTTGAGGAAGACCGCCTGATGTCGACGTCGGGCCAGGTCGCCTACGTCCGCGGCATGACGGGCGCCCGCCCGGGCCAGAAGGTCCAGATCGCCCGCCCGGTCAGCCTGTACGGCATGAACCGGCCGAACAAGCGCGGCTTCCGCACCGGCGGCACCACGCCGCTCGATTTCCGCGCCGATCGCCTGCACGAGCACTGGACCTTCGGCAGCTGGACCAATGGCGAGGGCCGGACCGAAGCCTGGGGTGAGAAGTTCGGCTATGAAATGATGCTGCACTCAATCGGCGAAGTGACCCGGATCCAGGGCGACATCACCATCGTATTGCTGCAGACCGAAGGTCGCGACGTCCGCGTCGGCGACCGCGTGCTGCCGGTCGAGGAGCAGCCGTACTGCAATTGCTTCAGCCCGCACCCGGCTACCAGCATTGCACCCGGCGCGCAGATCCTGAACGTCGCCGACGGTCTCAAGTTCTCCGGCCCGCGCATGGTCGTGGCACTGTCGGTCGGATCCCGCGATGGCGTCGACAACGGTACGGTCTATTCGATGTGGCACGACGGGGCCATCCGTCCGGACATCGTCCGCAACCGCAACAACATCGCGGCCCACCACGACCGGATCGCCATGCCGGACGATTACCTGGGCCACCTGATGGTGTTCCGCACCTTCGACAAGGTCAGCTATGCCCTGGTCATGGATGCCATCCGCCCGGCCCGCGTCGGCGACCTGCTCAAGCATCCGGACGCCGTCGAGTAATCCCGACGCGATCGGGCGATATAGTCCTACAGCGCGGCGCCTTCGGGCGCCGCGATCATGTCGGGCATATGAAAGACGCCCGCTCCCTGTTGATCCTGCTCCGCTGCGGCGCCACCGCCACGGTCCTGCGCCGCCTGCTGGATGCCTTCGGCTCGCCGACCGCGATCCTCGCCGCCGGCAAGTCCGCCTGGCGCGCCGCGGCCCTGACCGCGGAGTGCATCGAAGCCTTGCTGCGGCCGGACGCCGCGCGTTTGCGCGCCGACCTGGATTGGCTGGACTCGCCAAACCACCACCTGATCGGTTGGCACAGCCCGGACTACCCGGCCTTGCTGCGCAGCAGCGCGCATCCGCCGGCGGCCCTGTTCGTGCGGGGTGACGCAGACCTGTTGTGGCATCCGCAAGTCGCCGTGGTCGGCAGCCGGCGACCCACCGCCGGTGGTCGCGACAATGCCCGCCAGTTTGCCCGCGCCTTCGGCCGCGCCGGGCTGGTGGTCACCAGCGGCTTGGCGGAGGGCATCGACACCGCCGCGCACCTGGGCGCCATGGAGACCTCACGCACCATCGCCGTGCTCGGCACCGGCCCGGATATTTGCTATCCGCCTGGCAATTTCCGCCTGCTGGCGGCGATTGCCGCCGAAGGCGCCGTGGTCACCGAGCACCCGCCCGGCACGCCCGGCATCCGCCAGCACTTTCCCTCCCGCAACCGCCTGATTGCCGGCCTGGCGCTGGGAACGGTGGTGGTCGAGGCCGCCTTGCGCTCGGGGGCGCTGATCACCGCGCGCATGGCCACGGACGCCGGCCGGGAGGTGTTCGCCCTGCCCGGTTCGATCCACAACCCGATGGCGCGCGGCTGCCACCGACTGATCCGGCTGGGCGCCGGGCTGGCCGAGACCCCGGCCGAGGTCATCGAGACGCTGGCGCCGCTGGCCGAGAGCCTGGCCGGCGCGCTGCGCGGGCGCCTTGAGGCCGGCGAGGGACGGGCGTCGGAAAAGGAAGACAGCGACGCGCCGCCGGCTGCAGGCGACCAGGAAGGACTGTGGCTGGCGCTGGCGCACGACCCGGTGAATCTGGACCAACTGTGCGAACGCACGGGATTGACGGTCGGACCCCTCTCGGCCATGCTTCTGGCCATGGAACTGGACGGGAAAATAATTGCCGAGCATGGTCGTTACAGCCGTCGTTCCTGAACTTTTCTCGGCGCACCGACGATCGGTGCAGGCGAAAGGGTGATGAAAGAAACCATACTCGACGTTCTCCTCTATCTTTTCGAAAACTACTTCTACGACGATCCCGACGCCGTTCGCGATCGCGACTCTCTCCAACATGGCCTGATCCAGGCCGGATTCAGCCCCGCCGAAATCAGCAAAGCTTTCGACTGGCTCGAGGAGCTGGCCAATCAACGCCCGACCCTGGCCGAACCGCGCGCCAACGGTCCGGTGCGCGTGTTCGTGGACGCCGAACACGACCGCCTGGACCGGGAATGCCGGGGTTTCCTGATGTTCCTGGAGCAGCACGGCGTGCTCGATGCCGACCAGCGCGAGCTGGTGGTCGACCGCGCCATGGCCCTGGACCAGGAGGAAGTGGATCTCGACGACCTGAAATGGGTTGTACTGATGGTCCTGTTCAACCAACCAGGCGCCGAAGCCGCGTTCGCCTGGATGGAAAACCAGATTTTCGGCGACGATCCCGAGCCGATTCATTAGGGCGTGGCAAAACACGCCTGCCGGCCCTCCCGGCGCCAGGCCCGATCCACCATCGCTGCGCTCCGCCGTCTCGCAAATGCATGAGACGAGATCGCGCAGGCGGCCCACAGGGCCTCCCGGCGGCAGTTCGCGGCGCTGGTGCTTGACAGCTCTAGCCCTTAGGGCGACTTAATAAAAAAGGGAGGCCCGCGGAATTGCGGGCTTTGCCTTCTGTGCCTCAGCCAATCCACGCTTGCGGAGCAACACCAGTTCATGGCCAAAAACCTGCTAATCGTCGAATCGCCGGCCAAGGCCAAGACGATCAACAAGTACCTGGGCAAGGATTTCCACGTCCTGGCGTCCTACGGCCACGTCCGCGATCTGGTGCCCAAGGAAGGCGCGGTCGACCCCGACAACAATTTCGCCATGCGCTACGAGCTGATCGAGAAGAACGAGAAGCACGTCGAGGCGCTGGCCAAGGCCGCCAAGGGCGCCGACGCCATTTACCTGGCTACTGACCCGGACAGAGAAGGCGAGGCGATCTCCTGGCATATCGCCGAGATCCTGAAAGAACGCGGCTTGCTCAAGGACAAGGCGCTGCACCGCGTGGTGTTCACCGAAATCACGCCCAAGGCCATCCGCGAAGCGGTCGACCACCCACGCAAGATCGCCGGCAACCTGGTCGACGCGCAGCAGGCGCGACGCGCGCTCGACTACCTGGTCGGCTTCAACCTGTCGCCGGTGTTGTGGAAGAAGGTCCAGCGCGGGCTGTCCGCCGGCCGTGTGCAATCGCCGGCCCTGCGCATGATCGTCGAACGCGAGGAAGAGATCGAAGCCTTCGTGCCGCGCGAATACTGGTCGATGGAAGCCGAGCTCGCGCACCCGCAGCAGGCCTTCACCGCACGCCTGGTCAAGCTCGACGGGCAGAAGTTCGAACAGTTCACCATCACCGACAGCAAGTCGGCCGAGGCGGCGCGCGCGCGCCTGATCAAGGCCGCGGGCAACGCGCTGCATGTCACCGACGTCACCAGCAAGGAACGCAAGCGCCGTCCTTCGCCGCCGTTCATCACCTCCACCTTGCAGCAGGAAGCCGCGCGCAAGCTCGGCTTCACCACCAGCCGGACCATGCGCATCGCGCAGAAGCTGTATGAAGGTTTTGCGCTGGGCGAGGAAGGCACCGTCGGCCTGATCAGCTACATGCGTACCGACTCCACGCATATCTCCGAAGACGCGCTGGCCGAGTTGCGCGACGTCATCGCCCGCGACTTCGGCACCCAGGCGGTGCCGGACAAGCCCAATGTGTACAAGACCAAATCGAAGAACGCGCAGGAAGCACATGAGGCGATTCGTCCGACCTCGGCGCTCCGGACGCCTGCGAGTGTTGCGAAGTATTTGGGCGACGACGAACGACGGCTTTATGAGCTCGTGTGGAAGAGAGCTGTAGCGTCCCAAATGGTGCCGGCAATCCTCAATACCGTCTCGGTCGAGTTGGCCGCCGGCAGCGAACACAGTTTCCGCGCCAGCGGCACCACCGTGCTCGATCCGGGCTTCCTGGCCGTCTATGAAGAAGGCAAGGACAGCAAGACCAGCGAGGACGAGGACGAAGGCCGCAAGCTGCCGCCGATGAAGCTCGGGCAGAACATACCGCTGACCTCGATCCATACCGACCAGCATTTCACCGAGCCGCCGCCGCGCTTCTCCGAAGCCTCCCTGGTCAAGGCGCTCGAGGAATACGGCATCGGCCGGCCGTCGACTTACGCCAGCATCATCCAGGTATTGCTGTATCGCGATTACGTGATGCTCGACAACAAGCGCTTCCGGCCCAGCGATGTCGGCCGTGCGGTCAGCAATTTCCTGACCAGCCACTTCATGCGCTACGTGGACTACGACTTCACCGCCAAGCTCGAGGACGAGCTCGACGCGGTCTCGCGCGGCGAAGAGGATTGGATCCCGCTGCTGGAAAAGTTCTGGAAACCGTTCAAGGCGACCATCGTCGACAAGAGCGAATCGGTGGACCGCACCGAGGCGACGGGCGCCCGGCTGCTCGGCACGGATCCGAAAACCGGCAAGCCGATCAATGCGCGGCTCGGCCGGTACGGGCCGTTCGTGCAGATCGGCACCGCCGAGGACGAACACAAACCGACCTTCGCCTCGCTGCGTCCTGGCCAGAGCATGCACACGATTTCGTTGGAGGAAGCGCTCAAGCTGTTCACCTTGCCGCGCACGCTCGGCACGCTCGATGACAAGGACCTCACCGTCGCCATCGGTCGCTTCGGGCCGTTCGCCAAGCGTGGCGACACCTATGCGTCCCTGGGCAAGGACGACGATCCGTACACCATCAGCTTCGAGCGCGCCGCCGAGCTGATTCGCGCCCGCGAGGAACTGATCGCCAATCGCCTGATCAAGGCCTTCCCGGGCACCGAGATCCAGATCCTCAACGGCAAGTACGGCCCCTACATCACCGATGGCGAGAAAAACGGCAAGATCCCCAAGGATCGCGACCCGAAATCGCTGACCCAGGCCGAGTGCGAAGAGATCCTGCTCGCCGCGCCGGTGCGCTCGCAGCGCGGCCGCTTCGGCAAGAAGGCGCCGGCCAAGAAGGCGGCGGCGAAAAAAGCCGCGACGAAGAAAGCGGCAGCCGCCGACGGCGCAGCCAAACCGGCCGTGAAGAAGCTTGCGGGCAAGAAGAAGGTAGCCAAGAAGGCGACCGCGAAGAAGGCTGCTGCGAAGAAGGCAGCTGCGAAGAAGGCAGCGCCGAAAAAAGCGGCAGCAACGAAGGCGCCTGCCAAGAAAGCCGCCGCCAAGAAGGCCGTGGCCAAGAAACCCGCCGCGAAGAAATCCGCGATCAGCGTCCCCGCCTGAGCATAACTGTAGGAGCGGCTTCAGCCGCGATGCTTTTTCGCGGAACAGCTATCGCGGCTAAAGCCGCTCCTACACACACGCGGCCGTCGTATCGCCAGTTCGGAAGTTCCAGATGTTGCGACTGACTGAAATAAAGCTGCCGCTGGAACATTCGCCGGACGAGTTGAAGGCCGCGGTGCTGGCCAGGCTTGGCATCGCCGATCGCGCGTTGCGCGGATTCACCGTGTACAAGCGCAGCTACGACGCGCGCCGGCGCGGCGCGATCATGCTGATCTACTCGCTGGACGT
>JBAZBG010000025.1:0-11914 GCA_041671585.1 Arenimonas sp.
TGAAGTATCTCGCCGGCTACCCACAACACCTGCAGGCGCAGGTGCACGCGTTGATCGAGCAAGGTCGGCTGGGCGCGATACTGGCCGACAAGTACGGCCAAACACACACCGTGCGCAGCGACGGCCAACTGCGCGACTACGTCCAGGCGCTCAAAGACCGCCATCGCCGGTCCGGCAACAAGATCCGCATCAGCGCCAAGCTGATCCGCACCGCCGATAGCGGCGAGCCAACCACGTGACTACTCGCAGCCTCGCCGGCGAGGCGCTATCCTGATGGCGCCCGGGAGGTGACCAAATGAGCCACGCGAGCGACGGCAGCAGCTGGAGGCATATCCTCCAGTACTCTTTCCTGAAGGTTTTCGTCGACGACGAGATGATCGACGCCGGCGAGTGGGCAGTACTCAAGAAACTCGCGCTTGCCGACGGCGTCGTGGACGAGAACGAGCGGATGGTGCTGGCCAGGATCTTCGACCGGGTCGATCCCAAGTCGCTCGATCCCAAGGTCCGCGCGGAAATCGAAAGCTTCCGCGCCGAGCACGGCATCTGAGAAAACTGCGGAGCGGCGCATTGTTTGTTTCGGTGCAGCGCGTATCATCAAGGCCAACCGAAACTGGCGGCGTTCAGGCAATGGCCCACATGACCACTCAAGCGACGATCCGAACGCTGGCACTGAGCCTTCTCCTCGTTTCCGGCGCAGCGCATGCCGGCCTGTTCAGCAAAAAGGCCAAGGCGCCGCCCCCGCCACCGGAGCCCGCCCCCGTCGTGGTGCCGGTCGCACCGCCGCCGCCTCCGCCGCCAATCCCGCTCGAGTTCTCGGGCATCCAGACCGAGGCGCCGCTTCCCACGTCGTTGGACCGCCTGCAATCCGCCTCCGCGGAAGTGCTGGACGTGGTGCAGTGGGTCGGGGCGAGCCACGACAACGCCGGCCTGCCGTTCATCGTGGTCGACAAAGCCAATGCCCGGGTCTACGCCTTCAACCCGGCCGCCCAGCTAAAAGCGACGGCGCCGGTGCTGCTCGGCATGGGCGTCGGTGACAAGCCTTTGGTGTCCCCTGATGCGCCGATGTCGGCGATCCCGCCCCAGAAGCGCATCACGCCCGCGGGTCGTTACCCGTCGAAACTGGTCATCGATAACCACGGCAAGGTGGTTCTGTTGATCGACGGCGAGAACCTGATCACGATGCACATCGTCGCCAAGGGCACGCCTGCGCAGCGTCGCGCCGCGCGCCTGGCCAGCGTCGCGACAGATGACAACCGTGTCTCCTACGGCTGCATCAACGTGCCGCCGGCCTTCTTCACCACGGTCGTCGATCCCGACTTCCGGCCCGCGAAGGGCATCGTCTACGTCCTTCCGGAGAAGACCACCGCCGCGCAGCTGTTTGGATTCCAGCCGGCGGTGACTGCACCTCCGGCGCCGCAGGCGCCGATTGCGTCGGCGGAGCCGCAGGTGTCGCTCTTGGCCCCCGAACCTTCGTCCACATCGGTGCAAGGCACCGCGGCGAGTTCTGCTCCGGTCGCCGAGTAGAGGACGCCGCCGTCAAGGTTTGAACGGTCGCTCAGCCAACGCCTAGCGGAAGATACAGCGTCAGCGCTTGCTCTGCGGTGTCGCGAAAACCGTGCAGCCGGTAGAAGGCCGCAGCACGTTCGTCCAGCGCATCGACCACCAACACGCGCACACCCAATTGACCGCGCAGGGCCAGGCTGCAATTCATGGCATGGCCCAACAACAGCTGGCCGTAGCCTTTGCCTTGCGCCTCGGTGGCAACCGCCAGCCGGCCCAGACGCACGGCAGGCACGGGATAAGCGGGTAACCTCCGGCGATCCGCCGCTTGCAGGTCGTGCAGACTCAACTGTGCGGCTGCCAGGCTGCAATAGCCAAGGATGCACGTTCGATCGCCGTCGTCGGTCAGGACGTGAGTAGTGGCGATGCCATCACGCTGGTGCTGACCGGCCCGTTGTTGCAGATAGGCATCCAGCGAAGGTATGCCACAACTGAAACTGGCGCGCTTGTGCAGCCGCGTATCGAGCAGCGCGAACTGCAAGGCCACGTCAACGGATCAGCTTGGCGGCGTCTTGCATCGCCTTCTTCAGGCGGGCGTTGGGTTTGAACGGTGCGTCGAGCGCCTTGAGAAAGCGGCGCGATTCTGCGGCCGACAGAGTGACCGTAAGTTCCGAGGCCATCACGCTCTCGGCCTCGCGCAATACGGCGTCACGCACGAACGACGACAGCGGCACGCCACGCAGATTCGCGGCGCGTGCGATCCGGGCTTTGTCGGTCGGGCTCAGGCGCAAGTCGAGTCGGGCGGCACTGGTGGTCATGTCGGATTCTCCTTGTACGGAAGAATACCGAACATAACCTGACGGCGCCATGACCGGGAAACGGTTCGAATCTGCATGTCCTGAACGCAGCCGCCTGGGTGGCCACCAGCCTGGGCCGCAAGCGTGACGCGATTGCTCTCGCCCAGGCGGTGGTCGCCCGCGACCCGCGCGACCCGGCATCGCACTCCCAAGCTCACCCTGCGCCAGTCGTCACATCGCGCAGCACTTCCGGGTGCCGCGACACGATCTTGAGCAGGGTTTCGGCGGCGCCGGATGGATGACGTCGGCCCTGCTCCCATTGTTGAAGGGTGCGTGGGGAGATGTGCAGCGCAGCGGCAAACTGCGCTTGTGACAGCCCGCATTTCAGCCGGGCTTGAACAATGTCGTTAGGCTCGATCTCATACCGCGCGCCGTAGTTTCCAGCCTTCACGTCGCGAACGGCCTGCAGCAATTCCTCGCCGATGTCCCTGCCCTTCTTGCGAGCCGGGGCCCGCTTCTTGCTAGTCATCATGGCCAAGTTCCTCCGCGAGCTTGCGCAGAATGTGAGCAGGGATGTTGTCGCGCACACCCTTTGCGTAGATCGTAAGCAAGACGACGGCGCCACTGGTCAACCTTGCCGTGTAGATGACTCTCACGCCCCCACGCTTGCCCATTCCCGATCGAGTCCATCGAATTTTTCGACAGCCGCCAGATCCAGGAATCAAATCTCCTGCCTCTGGATTGGCAGAAATGAATGACGCAAATTCGCCATGCTCTTCTACCGTCCAGTAGCCGCGCCATAGCTTGCTGAATAGCGGAGATTCAATAATCGTGAGCATGGCGACTATACGCCAATGGCGTACTAATTTCAATCGCGTAGCTATCGAGTACTGAAATCATGTGAGGAAAACGCCTGCAGAGGTCTTCCACCCAGCGTGACGACTGGCAGACGCCGTCCATATCCGGCAATACCGCAACCGCACGTAGGAAAACCTCTCCTGGGTGTTCGAAAAGCGGACATGCTCCCGTCATGCGGTCAGCACCAGCGGGCAGATCAGACCCAACTGAAGCGGAAGGTCAACTCGCCCGGAATGCGCACCTAGCCAGCGCCACCATGACCGCAGGCCGACCCGCGCTATGCTAGGGCCGAAGCTAGGGAGGCTATGAAATGGGCAATACAGACGACAGCAGCGGTTGGCACGACATCCTGCAGTACTCCTTCCTGAAGGTCTTCGCCAACGACGAACTAATCGACGCAGCCGAGATGGCAATGCTCCAGAAGCTGGCCCTTTCGGACGGCGTGGTGGACACGCAGGAGCGAATGGTCCTGGCACAGGTCTTCGCCCGGGTCGAGGGAGCTGATCTCGATCCTGCGGTTCGCGACGAGATTGCGCGGTTTCGCGCCGAGCACGGGATCGACTGAAGCACCGGCGGCGCGACTGCGTTTCTAGCGCGGCCCGCACGGCTTCGACCGCGCCTTCCAGCGCGTGCGCGACTGCGTGTTTCACGTCGATGCGGCGAAGGTGCGCCAGACGCGTGGCTCGCGCTCGCCCGCCGCCGATACGGCTACGCTGCGCCTGTCACCCGATAGGCAATGAAAGCTCGGCGCCGGTCATCGAGTCGTGCAATTTGCAAATGTCATCGGCGATCGGATCAACGACGCCACCGCCGACAGTGCGTACGTATCGGCACGATGCGTAGCCACGTGAGGCTCTCTCGTATTCGGCAATCCATTGCGCACGATCCTTCATGCGCTCGGGCTTGATCGGCCAGACGCCGGGTCGGGGCCGCATGTGTTTGGATCGGCACGGTCGACCTAGCCAGGACCACCCATGCCGTCACCCAAGGACCGCAGCCCACCTATAATCCGGACATGTCACTTCTCGAATTCCTAGGGTTCCGGCCCACACTGCCCCGCTTCGCCGCACGCGTGCTTCGGGCGCTTCCCGAGGACGAGGCCACTGGCTGGACCTTCAACGCCGAGCGAGAGTGCCTTCAGCACCCAGGCGGCACGGAAATATCCCTCCGCAACCTATTCCTCGAATACTGCGCCAGCGGCGTTTTCGGCCGGCCTGCGCTAGTTCGCAAGTACGCGGACCTTGCGCTCACGCGATCACACGAAATTCCGGCGCTGTGGGTCGCCGCGGTGAAGAATATATATCCGGTGGTGCGATCGGAGTTCGTCGAAACCACCATCGAGATCAAATGTCGGGCGACCGGCGCGACGATGGATTCAGTCGTGCTTCCATTTGCGGGCGATCTCAGGATTCGCTTGGTCTACGACTTCGGCAACTTCGTCAGATACGTAAAGGGTGAAGACCTGGGCACCTGGGGTCAGTCGGCGCCCGATGTGCTGGGACATGCGTTGGCCAACCTCGGCCGGTTGGAAAAGCCCACTTGGGTTGATAGCGGGCTCGGCTTTTTCAGCCTTGCTTCGCCCATGTCCTATGGCGAATCCATGCTCCAGCTCGACTCGGCCGTCGCCGCGCTACCCTTCGCGCCGAACGCAGTGTTCATGCCCTGCAACCGCGGGATCCTGTTGGCGGCTGACGGGCGTTCCGAAGAGGCGATGACGGCCATGCTGACCGAAGCCGCCCGCTGCCTTCGCGAGGAGCCCTGGCCGGTATCGGCGACGTTGTGCAAGCGCAGCCCCGACGGGTGGCAGCAGGTCGACCCGCCAGCTTGCGCCGCGGCCTTGGCCCACAACCTGTTTGTGCAGCATCGCGCCGACTACTACGCCGGCCAGAAAGAAGAGCTCGACGCTCTGCACGAAAGTCGAGGCGAAGACGTGTTTGTCGCGAACTGTTCGCTCTTGGGCAACGAAGATACGTGGCAGAGCTACTGCGTCTGGACGCAGGACGTGAAATCGCTGCTGCCGGTCACCGACTGGATTGCCCTCATGCCCCAAGGCGAGGACGTCAAATTCATTCGCGTGGCCTGGCAGGACGTGGTTGAGACCTGCGGCCCGCGCATGCTTGCTACCACCGAGAGCCCGCCGCGCTTTTTAGTGGACAGCTTTCCCACGCCGGACGAATGGAGCGCGCTTAGCTCGCGGGCGATCACTGGCTGAAATTGAACTTTAGCCGCGGGTCAACCGGCTTGCTTTCCAACGCCAGCACGCCGAACACGCACTTGGGTCAATCAGCGCGAGTCTGGCCGCTGCAATCCACCACCGAATCCAGATCCAGCCTCACGTGCTTCGTTTCCGGCGGCGCCGGATCTGCAAGCTCGATGTAGCTGAGTGAACTGGCAAAGTTTTGCGGAAAAACCGCCAGACAATGCTCCCCTGACTTCGACGACCGATAGCGGATAGCCTCGTAACCAGCCGCCACGACGATTGAAGCGAAAATCTGACCATGGGCAGGCAACTCGAATTGAACCGGCCATTGACGCCAGTTCGGCGCCATCACCACTCGCTGGAGTTGGGACGGCGTCCTTACCAAGCTAACTTTCTTGCGATCGATATGAAGCCGTCGCAGCGAATCATCGATTCCATGCGGCATCCTGAACTTACCAAGCACCTTGCATAGCGGCGCAAGCAGCGGCAGATCGGTCAGATCGAACACCTGTTCAAGGTGACCGTTCAACATCACGACTGTATGGCTCTCCCAAGGGGTAAGGGCCAACTCTTCACGCGTCAATCCGTTGGATTGCCCGGTAAGCCCATACTTTTCCCGGAGCGCCGTCTCCGGATCGGCAGCAATATACAAGGCGGGCCACGGTGATCGGACGTCGCCCGGAATGTCCACCCCCACATTGAAACGGCCACCGACGCCGCGCAGACTTCCTGCGGCGGACAAGGGCATCAAGCTGAAACGATGCGGGACGATGCGACACCAGCGATGGAAATCGAAGGGCTTGGAACCAGCTGCCTGCAACGCCTCGATCAACTCCCGCCGAACCGTGTTGCGCTGTGCCTCGAATCCGAAGTAAAGCTGGTTGTACAGCGCGTCCAGCGTCTGCGACAGGCGATTCCAGCGGTCCAGGTCCGAGCCTGAAAAACGGTCCAGCTCTAGAACGCCGTCCGTGCCTTGGCCGGAATGACCGCGTTGCGGCGGGCCCGACTTCGGCTTACGTCGCTTGGCCACGCCGTGCTTTGTTGGAGTAAGCCTTGTCTTGAGCACGCTCCATCGCCGCACTCACGATGAACTTGCGTAGCTTGTCGTACCGGCCCAGGCGAATCATGTCGCGCGGCGTCACATCGCCGAGCATCGGGTTACTGGTTTTGAACCACAACACCGTCTTCGACGCATCGCCGTCAAACGCCTCGGCGACCATGTTGATAATGCTCGCTATCTCTTCCAGACGATCCCTCACTTTGTGCGGGATGTCGTGGTCATAGCGAACTGAGGACTCCGCCACCTGCGCCAACTTCGAGACTTCCTGCTTCTTCAGTCCCAGAAGCTCGGCGACCGCCTTGGGGTTGAAGGTCGGCCCTTGGCCAAATTGCAGGTAATCAGCATAGGGAACGGTCGCGAATAGAACGGGAACCGACATGGGGCACCCTCCTGTGGGTACGGCTGATCTGGGAGTATTCCCCTTATTTGACCCTGATGCAACCATGAACTGACCACGGTTTAACCTTGGTTGTGGCTTCGGCCGGTCGAGCCTCTTTCGGCTGCCACCGTCACGACTGACGATCCGCGGAATCTCAAAGCCCACACGAATCCTCACCCGATAGGCAACGCAAGCTCCGCCCCAGTCAACGAGTCGTGCAATTTGCAGATGTCATCGGCAATCGGATCAACCACACCACTGCCGACATCGCATACGTACCGGCACGCTGCGTAGCCAAGCGAGGCGCGCTCGTATGCGGCAATCCATTGCTCACGATCCTTCATGCGCTCGGGCTTTACCGGCCAGACTCCGGGTCGGGGCCGCATATGTTCGGAAATGCCGATCCGCCACGGCTTCGGGCTCACCCGCGCGCGGAAACAATGCTGGCGCGCGCACATCAGTGCGTAGATCGTGTCCGCCTGCAGCGCCCCGAAGCAGGCCGCCACCGCTGGCTCACCTGGGTCGAAGGTGCGATGCATTGCCAGTAGACGCAAGCCAGCGGGTGTCCGGTACACGCGGAAACTCCACTCCGGATTGGCGAGCACGAAGGCATCGATTCGCTCGTTGGCACGCCGCTCCGGCCCACCGTCCCTCAGCCAGTAGTGGCGATGGATGCGCGAGTAGATCAAGTCCGCGACAATCAATGCGGCCACCAACGCACCTATCCCAACCCACCATGAGCGCAACCACACGCCAGCGACTAGCGCGGCAATCAGCAGCGGTGACCTGATCCATCGCTTCAAGCGCCGGCTGGGTCCCGGGTCATCGAAGTCGATATCGGCAAACAGCACGTTCGGCGTATTGAGGCACAACGCGCCATGGGAGTTTCGGGTGCTCACCGTTTCGCCATGGCGAGCGACGATCTCCTCGCGTATCGGCAGCCCTTCGGCACCGTTGTACGCCTGTTTGTGTTCGCGGCGGGACAGTTATTCGCCTGACAGAATTGGATCTAAGGCCTCGCGCACACGGAGATCTGCGTGTGCCTGGGCGTCTTCCTGGCTCAGGCCCGACCACCCGAAACGGCGAACCGTGACTTGTTTCTTGTGCGCGCGATGCTGTAACCGGTTCTGCCCGGAATTGTGGAACGATCATCATCTTGCTTGCGCGCGTTCGGCTCTCTGCCTCGCAGATTGACTTCTGCCCCTGAAACTTGTAGGTTTGCTGTGCCTTGAAAGAGGCAGCGTTTGCCGGAAGGCAAATAGTCCCGGACGGGACGAAGGTAAGCTCGGCTGAAGAGTCGGCTGGTGATGCGTTTATGGCACGGCAGTGCCGCAGAGCCTCCGGCTCCTTGTTTCGAGCTTCGTACTCAACGAAGCTGCAAGGAGTTCTCAAAGTGAAAAGCCACAACGTTATTCTTAAGTTTGACGAGTTCAGTCTCAGTACTCGATATAGCCTTCGCAAAATTGAAGGCACCATCAATGCGGAAAGCATGATTCGGCTAATCGATATTGCCGATCTACATGCAAATCCTCGCGAAGCCAAAACAGGCGCCGTCACAGACGCAATTACTGAGACGCTCGACACCTCACCTGACTTGTTTCAGTTCAAGTCCAAGGGAATATTGCTCGCCTCGGCCAATTGTCGCGAGCTTGAAAGGAGTCGGTTCGAAATCTCGTTCCATGATGAGGACATTGAGGGTGTATTGGACGGCGGCCATAACATGCTCGCAATAGCGATGCATATTCTTCGCCAGGGCCTGGGCGAAAAAGAGTCTCGAAAAGCGCTTCGATCTGTCAGACGATGGGAAGAGGTCGCCGAGGTCTGGGCAAAGTACCGAACAGAAATTGACGATGTTAAGAAGGATTTGAACTTCTTCGTGCCAATGGAAATTATCTATCCCCAAGACTCGGCGGAAGGACGGGACGCTTACGAAAGTGCAATTTTGGAGATCGCTCAGGCGCGAAATAACAACGCTCAGCTGACGGATGAAACCAAGGCGAACAAGGCGGGTTATTACGACGCAATCCGCGATTCGATTGACCCGAATCTTGTAAGCGAAGTCGAATGGAAAACAAATGATGGCGGCCGCATTAAAGCCCGCGATCTAGTGGCCCTAACTTGGATACCTCTCTCGGCACTCCCCGAGAGCCTTAATTTGCCAGGAGTTAATGGATTCAACCCGGTCAATATTTACAGGAACAAGGGCTACTGCGTGTCGGCATTCAACACGCTGATGCAGAGCGATGAAGTCAGTAAGAAAACAAAGGGCGATATCCGGGAGCTGCATCACCCGGCGGTAATCAGCGCTATTGGCATGATGCGTGATTTGCCGCAACTGTTCGATTTCGTCTATGGCCTTTTCCCAGATGCTTACAATGATGTTTCACCCGGCTTTGGGCGAATCTCCAGTGTCCGAATTTTTGAAAATGGCAAGTACAACGCCAAGGAAAAGAAGTATCTTGCCGCACCGGCAAAGACGAAGTTCTATCAAGCCGATGCCAAGTTTGATTTTCCTGAAGGGTTCATCGCTCCTGTTGTTTGGGCGCTTCGCGAACTGATGGAATTCAAGGCCGGCGAGTTAGTTTGGAAGACGGACCCGAGGAAATTCTTGGAATCCAATCTGCGCAAGTTCATGCAGGTCTATCACGGCTTTATCTCAATGGCAAACTATGACCCCCAAAAAGTTGGGAAGACGAACTCGACATATCAACTTGCATGCAACGATTTTAAATCGCGCCTAAAGTAATCACTGAGCTTTGGTGGGGCGGCCCTAGCGGCCGCTCCACCTCAATTCTTCGGGTCACTAGACGGTGCGGTACCGGGATCAACCCGCGGCGGAACGGATGCCGTTGCAAACTTGGAAAAAGATCTTGCCAGCCCCCTTAAATTCATGGCTGCCGCCAAGACTGTTGTCAATGAATAACAAAAAACCAGAAAGCCCAGGAATCGAAAACATTTTGAGGCAATTTCAAGCGGTAACTGGAAAGCGCCGAAGTCGCCCGTCGACACCCCAAGCAAGTCGATGATAAAGAGCAATGGACGACCGCTTGCAACCATTGCTATTAGCAGAGCTAACAGCTGCGTCAATATGAAATTAAAGAACCGATTGCTAGTAGATTGAAGCGTAGAAACCTTGCTCCCCGGTCGAATTACTGCCGCAAGTACTCGAAACTTCTCATCGCCGGTAGCCAGCAATAGCGCAAATGCTGCGATTGCGAATCCGAGCATTGAGGGAAGGACACCGAGAACCATTACCCACCAGTCACGTGCCCACCATATCGGCGCACAAACGATTGTGAGCACTAAGGCAAGGTGAAGGAACGGTGATCGCGTCAGTGCGCGGAGACCCCCGTATTCCGACCAAAATTCCCCTAGGTCGTTAACAACATCGCGGAACTGTGAAGGACTTTCATTCACGATAGCTACCTCACTCGTGGAGCGCTATCGCGGGCCGCGACGGCGCCTGGCAGTTGCTGCAGCAATGGTGTTTCTTGCAATCCGGAAGAAAGCGTCCCAGTAAGTTTCGCCTTCGGCATCGAACGAACCCGTTTCAACAAGTGGGCTTCCATCCTTTGTCGACATTTCGACCGCCCGACCCTCGGGATCACGGCCCTTTGCTGTCACGTAACCGTTGTCAGAAGCAATTTGTGCAAGCTTCTTGGTCTTTTCGTTCGGGGAAATAACTTCGTTACCTTCAGCAACAAGCCGCTGCTCAAGCACTCGCGCGCCCTGCTCCTGCAAATATTCATCAAACTCGCGCAAGTCCCGCGCATCATAGTCGCCGACGTTCGGTCTGGATGCGTGGATGAAAAGCGACGTAATCGACGACCAGTTTAGAATTTGCTTTATCGAATCTTCGTCATTCACGATCGTTAGGTTGACTGAGCCAAATTCAGTGTGAAGTCGGAAATCATTGAACACGTTTGTCAGGAATTTGAGCATTTGATTAGCGGTGATCCCGCCTTTTCTTGTGAGGCTATCAAAAACCAGCGTATGGGTATTTGAATCGAGGTAGAAATTGCACTTCCTATGATTCGGCTGCAAATTTTCCGGAATCAACAGTTCTTGCAGATCTTCGTCGGACGCATCATCGTGAGTTGCCGTATTGAACCAAGGCAACTCGTTGTCGATCTTGATGAAGGTTGAAATTACACCGTGCAAACCGGTGGCGCCATCTGAACTAACTGGGTAGACCTGGCTGAAGACTCCCCACCGATCCCCGAAGACCCGCCCAACAATGCGAAGCCTTCGCGACTTCTTAATGAGGCTTTCATAGGCTCCCGCAGGATGCGGATGAAGCACAATATTGATTGCGCTTTGCTGAATTACTTGTTCGAGCGGCATGAAGGGCGACTCCCTGTTGTCATTCTTTGACCGGACGAGTGTGGCTGAAAGCGTTGCGCGTTGGCGCCGGCGCCCCTTAACGCCATCAATTATTAGACGGTTTATCCGATGCTACTGCCACTGAACTGCATTCAAGGATGATGAACTGGAAACGCGATGCACTGCCCTAAACCGTCACCGGATTCCCCTTCTCCGGATCAATCTTGTACTGCTTAATCGCTCTTGCAACATCCTTACTATTCATACGCCCTTCCGCCGCCAAAGCGGCCACAGCGGCATGCGCGATGTAATACCGATCAACCTCAAAGAACCGCCGCAGATTCGCCCGCGTATCCGACCGCCCGAACCCATCCGTACCCAACACCGTATACCGCATCGGCACAAACGCCCGAATCTGATCGGCAAACGCGCGCACGTAATCCGTCGCGGCAATGGCCGGACCCGACCGCCCTTCCAGGCACTCGGTGACATACGCCTTCTTCGGCTCGGCCTCCGGATGCAAACGGTTGTACCGCTCGACATCGAAGCCATCACGGCGCAACTCGGTAAACGATGGGCAGCTCCAGATATCGGACGAAATCCCGAAATCCTTATCGAGCAACTCCGCCGCCGCAATCGCCTCGCGCAAGATCGTGCCGCTGCCCAGCAACTGCACGCGCAACTCGCCCTTCTTCGCTTTGCCGGCGTCCTTCAACAAATACATGCCCTTGAGAATGCCCGGCGCGGCGCCTTCCGGCATTTCCGGGTGGGTGTAGTTCTCGTTCATCAGGGTCAGG
>JBAZBG010000026.1:0-11853 GCA_041671585.1 Arenimonas sp.
TCCAGCGCGGAATGTGGACCCGGCGCATGCGGGTGACGAAGGGATTGGCGATCAGGGCCAGGAAGACGGCCAGCAGGATCGGCACCAGCAATTCGCGCGCGGCCCAGGCGGCGGCGACACACACCAGTACGGCGAGCACATGCGCGGCTCCCCACTGCGAGGCGGGAGACGCGACAGGGGCGGCAGGGGACTCGACGGCAGCGGGTGTTGGTGATGGCGCAGCAAGCTCATCCATGCGCCCAGCTTAGTGCGCAGCGGCTTAACCTGTTGTTTACACCAAGGGCGCCGCGCTGCGCCGGGCGTGCCGAGACGGCCATCAATCGGCAGCTGTCTCGCTTTTTTCCCTGGCCGCTTCGATGCGCGATTCGGGTGTCGACTGACCGGCTTCCACCGCACCCGTCGTCGCCGTCGCCGCCGCATCGGCCGCCGAGGTTGCCGCCATGCCTGCCGTTGCGCCAGCGCCCAGCGTGGTGATCAGCGCCTGCGCGATGGTGCCGAACAGCTTGGCGCCGACGCTATCGCCGCCACCGCTGGCGGCGGAGCTCTTGCCCATCAGGTAACCGCTGAGGGCGCCAATGGTGACGATTCGCCACGGCGTGGCCGAGTCACGAAAATTCTTCTTCAGCGCCTTCCAGGAAGTACGCACATGTTCGGTGTGCCGCTGGCATTCGATTTCCGCCAGCTGCACGACCTTGAATCGGTCTTCGATACTCATACCGGAGCCTTCGGCGCCACTTCTTCGGTCTTGCCTTCCGGATCCGGCGGGCCGGGATTGATGTCACCGGTCGGCGACTCGGTGGAGATCGGCTGGGTGGGCGTGAACCAGGCCGCCAGTTGCCGGCGCGTTGCATCCAGGTCCGCGAAGGCCAGCGCCTTGCGCGCGGCGATCCACGCGTAGCGCGCAATGAGCAGGCTGAGCACCAGCGGCACCAGCAGCGCCAGTAGCCAGGACAGGCCGGACTGGTGCAGGCCGACGACCAGCATCGTCATCGCCACCACCCATCCGGTCCCCGCCATCAGCGCGCAAAGCATCAGGAACACCAGCCCGCGCACCAAGGCCACGCGGGCCAGCGAAATATCCGACAGCACCAGGCGCCGGAAGGAACCGCCGACGTGGCCGTATTCGCGGGCGACCGTGCGGCCGGCCTCGAGCAGCGACCCGACGTCCTGCTTCAGGCGTTCGGCCGCATCCAGTCCGGACATTCAGTCAGTCTTTGGAGCGGGTGAGCTTGGCGATCAGGTAACCGGCGGCAAACGCGGCGCCGAAACTTACCCAGGGCCGCGTGCGGATCAATTCTTCGGCCTGGTCGATCACGTCCTTGCCGGAATCGATGAGGCCTTCGAGTTTGTCGTCGAGTACGGCCTTGGCATTGCGGGCTGCCTCGACGCCGCTGTTGACCGCGTCGGCAACGCCGACAGTGACCTGATCACGGGCGAGCGCCGCTTTGTCGATGGCGTTGCTGATAGGCGATTCGTTGTTATCCCTGACCATGAACCTACTCCTTGTTCGTACCCATTGGATGACACGCTTCATCAGGCTAAGCCAGCCTCACTGAGCCTGCCCTAAATTCATTGCATCGGCAACTCGCCGCGGGCGCTGCCACGTTGCAGCAACAGCACCAGCGACTGCGGCGGCGCCGACAGACGGGAGCGGAAATCGTTGATATCGGTCACCTGCCGGCGGTTGACCGCGAGCACCAGGTCGCCGTTGTCCAGATCGTTGCGGCTGGCGCGACTGCCCGGCGTCACTTTGCTGACGATCACGCCACGCAATCCCTGCTGGCGATACCGTTCGGGCAGGTCGCTGAAGGTGGCGCCGCTCAGGCGCGGATCGATCTGCTGGCCGTCGACTTCCTTCGGTTGCGCCTTGAGCGTGGTCGACACCGTCAGCACCTGGCCGTCGCGGCTCAAGTCCAGACGCACGGCTTGCCCCACGGGCAACAGCCCTTCGAGGTTGTGCAGCGCCTGCGCGCTGTCGATGCGCTGGCCGTTGGCGGCGACGATCAAGTCGCCCGGTTTCACGCCCGCCAGTTCCGCCGGCGAACCGCGATAGACGCGATTGACCAGCGCGCCGCGCGAGCCTTTGGCCAAGCCGAATTGTTCGGCTAGCGCCGGCGTCAAATCGCGGCTGTCCAGGCCGAGCGAGCCGCGGCGCACCTCGCCGTAGGCCATCAGCTGGCGCATCACTTCGCGGGCCAGGTTGGCGGGAATGGCGAAGCCCAGGCCGATATTGCCGGCGTTGCTGCCGCGCGGATTGAAACTCGCCGCGTTGATGCCGACCAGTTCGCCGCGCAGATTGACCAGCGCGCCGCCGGAATTGCCCGGGTTGATCGAAGCATCGGTCTGGATGAAGTTCTGATAGCCCAGCCCGGTCAGTCCACTGCGACCAACGGCGGAAACGATGCCGGAGGTCACCGTCTGGCCCAGGCCGAAGGGGTTGCCGACCGCGACCACGTAGTCGCCCACGCGCAGATCCGCCGAGTCCGCCAGCGGAATGGATTTCAGTCCGGTGCCGTTGATGCGGATCACGGCCACGTCGGTATCGGCATCGGAGCCGATCGGGTGCGCTTCGAAGGTGCGCCCGTCGCTGAGCGTCACCGACACCGCATCGGCGCCTTCCACGACGTGGTTATTGGTCAGGATCAGGCCGCGGGTGGCATCGACGATCACGCCGGAGCCGAGCGATTGCTGAACGCGTTCCTGCGGAATGCGGCTGCCGCCGAAAAATTCCGCCAGCGGGTTGCGCACCCGCACCACCTGCTTGGTATAGATGTTCACCACCGCCGGCGTGACCCGTTCCAGCATCGGCGCCAGGGACGGCATCGGCGAGCCGGACACTGGTGCCGGCGGCGGTGCGGCGGCGGCCAGCGCCGGCAAGGCGGCATCGGCGGCCGTCTGCATCATGCTGGCCGCGGGGGTCGGATCGGCGGGGCCGGGCGTCAGCAGGCGGGCGGTGACGCCGCCACCCAGGGCAGCAAGCAGCAGGCAGGAAACGGCAGTGGACGGACGCATTGGACAGATCCCGGGGCAAGTGTTCAGGAAAACAACCTAGGCTATCAAATGGGGCTGACCGGCTCCTGAGCAAGGTGTTCAGATAAAAAACTTTGCGCCCGGCCGGCGGTCCAAGTCCTTGCAAGGACAGCATTTCTTGACCCGAACCGCTTCGTTTCAGATGGTTGACACTGCCTGCACCCGGGCGTACTTTTGACCTCCGACCGCACACAACATGTAGGGTGAGCGGCGGGGGGAGGCCCCAAGCTATGGGGTCTGGTAGAGGCCTGTACGGCGCGACGAGCGATACGGAATGGGGTCGAACCAGAGGACAAAACGAGGACGTCACGGGGGTTCGCCCGGCAGGCGCACTCACCCCGGTTTTGCCCCTGCCGATGCGAAATGGGTCACAACACAGAAAACAACCGAGCTTCGGGACAACACCGGGGCCAGTACGAGGATTCAAGCACGATGAGCACTGTTCGCCTGGAGGCGGTCAAGAAGGACGCGATCACGGAAGCGGCGCAAGGCATTGCCATGCAGCCAGCGTCGGTCGATATCTGGGACAAGAAGTACCGCCTGAAGAGCAAGAAGGGCGAGCCGGTCGACATCACCATCGACGACACCTACAAACGCGTGGCCAAGGCGCTGTCCGATGCCGAGACCACGGTGGAAAAACAGAAGTACTGGTACGAGCGTTTCCTGTGGGCCCTGCGCCGCGGTGCGATTCCCGCCGGCCGCATCACCTCCAACGCCGGCGCGCTCGAGCACAAGCCCTCGACCAGCACGATCAACTGCACGGTTTCCGGCACCATCACCGATTCCATGGACGGCATTTTGGACAAGGTGCATGAGGCGGGGCTGACATTGAAGTCGGGCTGCGGCATCGGTTATGAATTCTCCACGCTGCGTCCGCGCGGCGCGTACGTCAGTGGCGCCGGCGCGTACACGTCCGGCCCGCTGAGCTTCATGGATATCTACGACAAGATGTGTTTCACCGTGTCCTCGGCCGGCGGCCGCCGTGGCGCGCAGATGGGCACCTTCGACGTGTCCCATCCGGACGTGAAGGAATTCATCGGCGCCAAGCGCGAAGCCGGCCGCTTGCGCCAGTTCAATCTGTCCCTGCTCATCACCGATGAATTCATGGCCGCCGTCGAGAACGATGCCGACTGGCCGCTGGTGTTCCCGGTTAACGTCAAAGAAAAAGACGAAGTCGATCTCGACGACCCGAAGCAGGTGGTATGGCGTGACTGGCCGCACACCGAAATGTATGTCACCCGCGAAGACGGGCTGGTCGCCTGCAAGATCTTCGGGCACATCCGCGCCCATCAGTTGTGGAACCGCATCATGGCGTCGACCTACGACTTCGCCGAGCCGGGTTTCATCCTGATCGACCGCGTGAACGAGATGAACAACAACTGGTGGTGCGAAAACATCCGTGCCACAAACCCATGCGGCGAACAGCCACTTCCGCCCTACGGCGCCTGCCTGCTCGGCTCGATCAACCTGACCAATTTCGTGCGTAACCCGTTCACCGACCAGGCCACCTTCGACAACGAGGAATACAAGGAAGTCGTGCGCGTGTTCACCCGCATGCTCGACAACGTGGTCGAGGTCAACGGCCTGCCGCTGGCGCAACAGCGCGCCGAGATCATGCGCAAGCGTCGCCACGGCATGGGCTTCCTGGGCCTGGGCAGCACCGTGACCATGCTCAAGATGAAGTACGGCTCGCCGGAAAGCTGCGTGTTCACCGAGGCGGTGTCACGCGACATGGCGATCGCCGGTTGGGAAGTCGCCCTGGCCCTGGCCAAGGAAAAAGGCCCCGCGCCGATCATGGACGAGGACTTCGAGGTCACCGCCGAGATGCTGCGCAAGCGGCCGGAAATGAAGAAGGACGGTTTCAAGCTCGGCCAGAAGATCAAGGGCCGCGAGCTGCACGCCAAGTACTCGCGCTACATGCAGCGGGTGGCGTCGGTGGCGCCGGAACTGGTCAAGGAGCTTTCGGAGACTGGCGCCCGCTTCACTCACCACAGTTCCATTGCGCCCACCGGCACCATATCGCTGAGCCTGGCCAACAATGCCTCCAACGGCATCGAGCCCAGCTTTGCCCACCACTACAGCCGCAACGTGATCCGCGAAGGCAAGAAGTCCAAGGAAAAGGTCGAAGTCTTCAGCTTCGAGCTGCTGGCCTACCGCACCCTGGTCAACCCCGAGGCCATGCCGTACTCGACCGAGGACGCCAGCAAGCTGCCCGACTACTTCATCTCCGCCGACGACATCACCCCGAAGGCGCACGTGGACATCCAGGCCGCCTCGCAGAAGTGGATCGACTCGTCCATTTCCAAGACCGCCAACGTGCCCACCGAGTACCCGTACGAGGATTTCAAGGACATCTACATGTACGCCCACAAGCAGGGCTTGAAGGGCTGCACCACGTTCCGCTTCAACCCGGCCGCCTTCCAGGGCGTGCTGGTGAAAGAGACCGACCTGGAAAACACCACCTATCGTTTCGAGCTCGAAGACGGCACGGTGGTGGAGGCCAAGGGCAACGAGGAAATCGAATACGACGGCGAAATGCACTCCGCCGCCAACTTGTTTGATGCGCTAAAAGAAGGCTATTACGGAAAATTCTGAGCCAGTCTCGGCTCGTATGGACCTCGGGAAGCTTTTACGGACGTTGGTTTTGTTCACTCCCGATACCGAAAATTCGGCGTAAGCTCGCATCGCAACACCCGATTTGCCAGTTCGACCCATCAGCCTTTCGAGGAGGTTTTATGAGTAACGGTAATGGCATAACCAATGCAATTTCCAGCGCCGCGGATTCGGTTTCACAAACCGCAGCCGCCGCGGTCGCCGACGTGAAAAAGGCGGCCACGAAGGCGAGAAAAGCGGTCGCCAAGAAAACGGCGCCGGCGCGCAAGAAGGTGGCCAAGGCCGCCAAGTCGGCCAGTGACGCGGTGAAGAGCGCGGTCGCGGGCGCCCGCAAGCGCGTCGCGGCGGCCAAGAAGAAGGCTGCACCGAAGAAGAAGGCTGCGGCCAAGAAGGCCGCTCCGAAGAAAGCTGCGAAGAAGGTTGCCAAGAAGGCGGCGAAGAAGACGGCACGGAAGTCGCCGAAGCGCGTCGCCGCCGGCAAGAAGGCCGCCCGGACCGTCAAGGTCAGGAAGGCCGTGAAGGCCGTGAAGAAAGTCGCCCGGAAGGCAACCAGGGCCGTAAAGAAGGCCGTCCGCAAGGCACCGGCACGCAAGGCCGCCAAGAAGACCGCACGCAGAAAGTAAGCCCCACCGTTTCAGCAGTACCGTTGCACGCTCCATCCACCAAGAAGATGTCCCGATTGCAACACCGCAGCACCCCTCCCCGGAGCCCAGGCCCCGGGGAGGTCTTCAACCCCCATGTAAGAGCGGCTTCAGCCGCGACAGGACCACCAGCCCCAATGGCAATCAAGATCAGCAAGAAAATCAAAAGCTACTCCGTCGTCAAACCGGAAGACAAGGCCGCCGAGAGCGCCCCCACCCCGGCTGTTGTGGGAGCGGCTTCAGCCGCGATCCCCTTCCCAGGCGCCGACATAATCCACATGCACGAAAAGATCGAGCGCCCCGACGCGCTGGTCGGCTCCACCTACAAAATCAAATCCCCCCTGGTCGAACACGCCATGTACGTGACGATCAACGACATCGTCCTTAACCAGGGCACCGAACACGAACTGCGCCGCCCGTTCGAAGTGTTCATCAACTCCAAGAACATGGACCACTTCCAGTGGATCGTGGCCCTGACCCGGATCATGTCCGCCGTGTTCCGCAAGGGTGGCGACGTCACCTTCCTGGTCGACGAGATGAAGGCCGTGTTCGACCCGCGCGGCGGCTACTTCAAGGCCGGCGGCGTGTACATGCCGTCCATCGTTGCCGAGATCGGCAGCGTGGTCGAAGAACACCTGAAGTCGATCGGCATGATCATCGACCCCGAACTGAGCGACGCGCAACGCGCGCTGATCGCCGAAAAGCGTACCGCCTACGAGAACCGCACAAAAAAAAAGTCCCCTGACGCCAACGTGTTAAGCGGCGACCTCGCCGGTGCCGGAGCCGACAGCGCTGCACGCGCTGACGAGGCGGCCACCGAAGCCGGCGAGGGCGCTTCTTTTCCTGCGACTGCAACCCTTTGCCATAAGTGCAGTACGAAGGCGTTGGTGTTGATGGATGGGTGTCAGACTTGTTTGAATTGTGGGTATTCGAAGTGCGGGTGAGGAGCCACGGGTTTTTCAATATTAGCTCTGCGCGAGCACGCACTTCCTTCGCAACACATATAGCTGTGTTGCGGCAGTTTCTTTCTAGGGCAGTTGGCGGAACAAGCGCTTTGCTTGTGCCAACAAGTCGACCGCCTCTTCGCCACCGCCACCCAACGTTTGGACTCTGCAAGTAATTTGTAGAGGAAATCTCTGACGCGTCGCAGCAAGGTTGGAGGACAGCAAGCATCGGATCGATCGGGTAAGTTGATTTGGCTTTTCCTGTCACAGTGCGGAACCACCAGCGCGGAACTAGTGACCCTGATGAATATGCTCTTCGACAGCCTTGGTCCCGAATGGCGCGCCCCTGATGTTGTCGAAGCAATTCGGCTCTTGGGGGCGGAGGATGCTCCGAGCCGTGGGGCAGTCTTCACTCGGCCGGAGGTTGTTGTCTCAATTCTCGATCTTTGCGGCTACACCTCTGATCGTCCGTTGCATCTTTTGCGCCTGCTCGAGCCCTCCTTCGGCGACGGTGATTTTCTCCTCCCCGCAGTTGAAAGGCTGATCGCTGCGTACTCTCGCGCAAAGCCCGATTTCAGCACGGTGCGAAGCGACTTGGCGGATGCCGTCCGAGCGGTGGAACTGCATCGCGACAGTTACGCGTGCATCACGCAGCGGTTGTCTCGACAGCTGGTCGCCGCCGGCATCGGTGAAGTGGACGCAGCAGCGCTTTCCGCTTCATGGCTGGTCTGCGACGACTTCTTGCTCAGTGACCTCAATGCCGGCTTTGACTTGGTGGTGGGCAATCCCCCATATGTGCGCCAGGAAAGAATTCCGAGTGCCTTGCTTGCCGAGTACCGGAGTCGGTTCAGTACGCTCTATGATCGGGCGGATCTCTACGTTCCGTTCTTTGAACGAGCCTTGGACCTGCTGGCTCCCGGCGGCGTACTTGGTTTCATCTGCGCCAACCGCTGGCTAAAGAACAAATATGGCGGCCCGCTACGGAGCAAGATTTCAGAAGGATTCCACCTTGCTTATTTTATTGACATGGAAGGAGTGGATGCCTTTCATGCCGATGTTATCGCCTATCCAGCCATCACCATTGTTCGCCGGCCGATGCAAGGCGACCCTCCACATCAGACTACCCGGGTAGCAAGTCCTGCGGCGCTTCGCCAGCTGTCACTGCCGACTCTAGCTCGCGCGCTTGTGGGAAGCGGAGAAGGCACGGATTTGGTCGATGAGGTCATGCTCGATGGGGTGGGCGATGCGCCCTGGCTGCTTGACGACGTTCATCGTCTGAAGTTGTTGCGAAGGCTAGAAGCAAATTTTCCGATGTTAGAGAATGCCGGTTGCAAAGTGGGAATCGGTGTGGCTACAGGCTGCGATCGGATTTTTATCGATGACTATCAATCCTTGCCTGTGGAGCTGGAGCGCAAGCTGCCACTGGTTATGGCGCGTGACCTGCTCGATGGCCGTATCGACTGGCACGGCAAGGGCGTCCTCAATCCATTCGAGGCGGACGGAAGCCTTGCCTCGCTTGAAGCGTTCCCCAGGTTTGCTGCATACCTCCATGCCCATCGTGAGGCGGTGGCGGCCCGACACGTTGCCAATCGCAGCGGATCGGGTTGGTATCGAACGATCGATCGAATCTATCCAGAATTGGTACAACGACCAAAGTTGCTCGTTCCAGATATCAAGGGTGAGGCGAGCTTTGTGCTCGACGAGGGACGCTATTACCCCCACCACAACCTTTACTACGTCACATCGGATACTTGGGATTTGGCCGCACTGCGGACGGTATTGCGGTCCTCGGTGAGCATGATGACCGTGGCTACCTACTGCACCCGAATGGCGGGAGGGTTCCTGCGCTTTCAGGCACAGTATTTGCGACGTATTCGTTTGCCAAAGTGGGAAATGGTGCCGCAATCATTGCGCGCCGAGCTCATCGCAGTTACGGACTCCCTGGATCAAGCGGTCATTGATGCGCCGGTGTTCGAGCTGTATGGCCTCAACTTGGAAGAAGCCATGCATATCCGCCGGGTTGCAGATGACGCACAAGTCACGGCCCGCAACAAGAGGCGAATCCAGTGAGCCCCAATTTGCTGCCCGCTGATTTTGACACCCGCATCGCTGACGCCGTGGGTAGGTTCTGGGGCGCACGTGGCAGTGGAAAGGTGAACAGGACTCAAGGTGGTTCTCGCGACTCCGTGGTTGGCGGCAAGAACATGGATGGCTTCGTCGGCCTGGTTGACCTTGTCGCCGACCACTGCGGGCTGCCCGCTTCCGCTGTACATACGCGTAAATCAAAAGTCGTCTTGCCTGGCTACTTTCGCGCCACGAAAAATTGGGACGTGCTGGTCATTCACGAACATCGGCTACTCGGAGTGTTTGAGTTCAAATCGCAGGTCGGCTCGTTCGGCAACAATTTTAACAATCGAAGCGAAGAGGTGATCGGATCAGCTGCGGATTTGTGGGTGGCACACCACCATGGCGCATATGGCGACAATCCATATCGCAGTACCACCAGAGTAAGTGAGCCGGCACAGGCGTTGCTCAATCCGACCATTCAGTCGGACCCAAGGCCACCCTTCCTGGCCTGGCTAATGCTCCTGGAGGAATGCGGCGCCTCGTTGGCTCCTGTCCGATGTGATGAACCGCACTACCCCGTATTGGAGGAGTTTCGTACTGCGTCCTATGCGCGCCGCTATCAGATCCTGTGCGAGCGACTTGTTGAGCGCCAACTCTATAGCGCAGCCGCCCTTGAATTGACTGTCGCAAACACGAACGTGAGTCGAGCACTCTCGCCGGCGACGAGCATCAGGAACTTGTTCGCAGAGTTCGCGGGCCGACTTCTGGCGGCTCAGGCGTAAGGGCTTCGGAACTGCGTGGAGTATCGTGCAGCGCCTAGTCGTCGGAATCTATGGCGCATACCACGCACTGTAGACATTGCCGGCAGTAATGCGAATCCGGCCTGGGCGCCGATTGATGCTCGATCGGGACGCCGCACACCACCAGCGTCATCCCCACCCCCTGCGCTGCGGCGGCCTCAGTGGCAAACCCTACATCCCAGGGGAACAATCGCCCTCGACGAAGACAAGCATTGAGCCTGTCCGCGGGTCCCACACATGCCGCCGGGCGGCGGGTGATAATCGGGGCCATCGCGCCTCACCGGAGTATCCATGACCGCCCCCTTTACCTATCCCATCGGCACCCCCGGCACACCCTGGGGTGACGCCGAACGCGCCGACTGGCGCGCTGCACAGACGAAAAAGCGCAGCTACGTCGACGAAGTGGTCACCCTGATCGATCGCCTGCGCGAGCGATTCGACGTCACCGAGTACGGACGCATGGACTACGCGCCTGACGGCAGCTATCCGCTGTACGCGATCCGCTGCCGAGGCTGGCGCGACGAGTTGCCGGTGGCGCTGGTCACCGGCGGCGTGCATGGCTACGAGACCAGTGGCGTGCACGGCGCGCTGCAGTTTGTCGACGCGCATGCGGCGGACTACGCCGGCAGAATCAATCTACTGGTGGCGCCCTGCGTCAGCCCCTGGGCCTACGAGCGGATCCACCGCTGGAATCCGGGCGCGGTCGACCCGAACCGGTCGTTCCGCGAGCCGAGCCCGGCGCCGGAATCGGCGGCGCTGATGCGGTTGGTCGCGCCGCTGAAAGGCCGCTTCGCGCTGCACATCGACCTGCATGAAACCACCGACAGCGACGAAAGCGAGTTCCGCCCGGCGCTGGCCGCACGCGACGGCAAGCCGCACGAGCCTGGCCTGATTCCCGACGGCTTCTATCTGGTTGACGACACCGACAACCCGCAGCCGGCGTTCCAGCGCGTGATCAACGCCGCGGTGGCGAAGGTGACCCACATCGCCCCAGCCGACGAGCGCGGCGAGATCATCGGCTCGAAGGTCGTCGCTCCCGGCGTCATCGAGTACGCGTTCGGCGCCCTCGGCCTGTGCGCCGGCATCTCCGGCGCGAAATATACGACCACCACCGAGGTCTACCCCGACAGCCCGCGCGCGACGCCGCAACAGTGCAACGACGCGCAGGCGGCAGCGGTGCGGGCGGCGATCGATTTCGTGCTAGCCAACTGAGTCCGTCGTTACGGCGGGGCGATATGCGCAGTTGACTAGCCTGCGTCGGGCTTGTCATGCGCGGCTTCGTACTGCGAAGGCGTCATGCCTGCGCCAGCGAGAAATGCGCGCAGGCCGCGCACGCCGTTGCGATCAAGCGTATTGCTGTGATGTGGCCGATGCAGAACGGCTTCCCCGCGGTTGAGCTTCACCCGGATGCGATTGCCGTTGAGCGATTCGACGTTCGCGCCCAGGTGATGCAGCAGCGACTCGACCTCGCGCCAATGGATGTTGGCGCTGATCGGATCCTGGAAGATCGTCCGCAGCAGGGCGCCGTGGTGGCTCACGGCCATTACTATGAACCTGCCCGACGACCTGCGCCAGTTCAGGGCGCCGAATACAACTGAATGATGTCAGTAATCCCATCCCGGCAAACCTGGCAGAACTCGCCACTGCGATCGAACATCATGCATTGCAGCTGCGACCGGTAATAGCCGGTCGCCTCATAGTTCGCCCCCTCGAACGCGCCAACGGCCGTGCGCACCGGCGAGCGCTTGAAGATTTTCT